>JBQCFH010000491.1:0-8278 GCA_051959385.1 Rhizobiaceae bacterium
GAGATGGTCGACGTCGATGCGCCGAGCATTTTCGGCCTCCGCACGCCCTCCGCGGACTGGTCGGAAATCCAGACCATGCTCCGTCAGCTGGATGCGGCGGTCGTGAGCGGCGACAGGCAGGCCGCGCGCACCATCATGAAGGAGTTCTGCAACGTCGAAAGGCGACTTGGCGGCGCCCGGGAGGCTGCAAGCTTCAACGCCGCACTCGGAAAGAGCAACGGCTCGTCCGTGCATGAACTCAGACGGTCTGGCGAAGCGGCTTCCAACGGCCATGCGGCCCTGCCGGAGATTTCAACCGGCCAGGCCGCGCGACTGACCGAGAATGGCGCGAACGGATCCGGCAAATCCGCCTTCGGACCGAAACGGCCCGAGGGTCCGGCCGGTTTCAAATGGAGCGAGGCGCAGCCCTCCGGGTCGGCAGCCGGCGAGCCCGGCGCGGCCGTGGTTCACCTGCATTCCGAACGCGGCGTCCGTCGCCGCTGACCCGGATCGTTCGCCGGCTTAGAGCGAGTTGCATCCAAATGGAATCAATTCTGTTTCTCGGGCGCCCGCCGCCCGGAAACCCGAAGGGCCGGGCGCTTTCGGGCCAAATCCTTCGGGCTTCGTCTTGGCCGTACTTAGGCGGGCTTTGCGCTCCGCTCCTGGCCGCTTTCCGGCGTTGCGCCGAACACCAGATACGCGCCCATTACCGCCGATATCATGAAGAGGGCATCGAGGATGTCATGGCCGAACATGATGCCGATCGCGCCCGATAGCAGGAATGCGATTTCCATCCCCGCCAGAAAGGCGAGGCCGTACGTTCCGATCTCGTCCCTTTCATGCCGCGCCGCCAGCACTAGCGGAGCTAGGATCATGGCGAGCACGACGAGAACGCCCAGGATCCCGTCGCGGACCGCGTAGGTCAGGAACACGTCGTGATAGTGGGAATATGTCATCCTTTCCCCCATCGCGGCCGTGCCGGACTCCAGCAACGGCTTGGCATTGCCCGGACCCTGCCCGAAGATCGGAGCCTCCTCGAAGAGCTTCAGCCCGACGTTCCATATGATCAGCCGCCTGCCGAAGGACCCCGAATAATCGTCGGCGGCAAGCGAGGCCGTCACGTCCTGCATTCCGGCTTCGATGCGCTTTTCGATGAAGCCCGCGGCAAGGAGGCCGATACACACGGCGGCGACCGCCAGGATGGCCGCCACGCGCGCCATCCCGCGCGTCACCAGATGGCTGCGGTAGATCGCGCCCGCGACTGCAGGCACGATGAGCAGGCCGGGCCACAGGCTGCGCGTTCCCGAAAGGATGACGCATGCCGCGGACGCGCAGATCGCCGCAGCCAGCACGATACGCCGTACGCCCTCTGCCCGCATGCAGCCGAGCCAGAGCACGACATATCCGACGAGGCTTGCGACCGCGAACGGCACCGCATTGCCCGCGCCGCCTTCGGCGCGCCAGTGCAGGACAATGATCTGGAACAGCGACATGAGAAGAGCGGCGAACGCGCCTGTCGCAGCAGCGATCTCGACGGCATTCCGCAATCCCTCGCGCGATGTGAGGGAAACCCTGGAATAGAGCGGCAGGAACGACAGGAAGACGAAGTTTTCAGCGATCTCGCTCAGCGTCGGCGCGCCGTTGTAGGAGATGAAGCCGCAGAGCGCCTCGACGATGAAGAACAGCGACGTGACCAAAGCGAGTATCCGCGCCTCGCCTACGCGTATGAGCGGAAAGTCGCCTCGCAGGAGCCGGATGACGGCCCACACGAATGCCAGCGTCACGAGAAAGCTGGTCGCGCTGCCGATCACCGCCGTGCCGCCGACGGTGGCGCCCAGGGCCACCTTGTTCATGACATCCATGGAAGGACGGGGCAGGCGTTTCAGGGTCTTGCTCCGTCTTGCAGCGGGCGCGCGAGCGCCTTGAGCCCGCCGATGCTGCTTCTTGTAGCAAGCCAGCCTGTCGCTTCAAGTGCCGACGGGTCGCAGATTTCCTCGGCGAACATCCCTCGCAGGGCCTCTCTCTGCCCCGCAAGCATCGCGGCCCGTTCCAGCAAGGCGGTCGGCACGTGGAACAGGCGCGCAGGGCGGCCCATTCCCGTCCTGAAGGCGGCGATGATTTCCGCGATCGTCACCGGCTCGCGGTCGCTGACGATATACGCGCCGTCGACGGCTTTCGGCGCCGCGAGGACATGGACCACCGCACGCGCCAGCGCTCCGGCGTCTAGAAGCGAGCGGCGGCTGGAAAGCCCGCCGAACGGAAGAGGGTAGGGGGTCTCGGCGAGCCTGAGCAGTCTCGCCAGGTTTCCCTTCATGCCGCGTCCGTAGACGGGGGCCGGGCGCAATATAGTCAGACGGTGCGGCGCGGCGCTGAATGCTTCGGCCGCGGCGAGTTCTCCCTGCCGCTTCGACCGTCCATAGGCGCAGCCTGGAGCCGGTTCCGTCGACGCGTCGATGACGCCGCCGAAGCCCTGTCCGGCGACCGCGCGGATCGAGGAGATGAACAGGAAGCGCCCCGGCGTGACCCGTTGTGCCGCCCGCGCCAGCTTTTCCGTCAGCCGCGCATTGGCGTTGAGGAAATCCGCCTCGCTTGTCCCCCGATCCGCATTCGTCAGGCCGGCCGCATGGACGATATGGGTCGCGCCGGCAAGGGCCTCCTCGAAGGCGCAGTCCGGCGCATCGAAAGGCGGCAGGGACGCTAGCCGATCGTTCGACGCTGGGGCGCCCCTCGACAGCCGCCGCACATCGAATGCGGACTCGCCGAGTGCCTGGATCACACTTGCTCCGACCAGGCCGCCTGCGCCCGTGATCGCGACCACGGGGCGGCCGCTCTCATTCATGTGCGCCGCTCCGGCCGCCATGCGGCGAAGTCGCGAAAGATCGGGTTCCGGTCCATCTCGGCCTGCGTCGTTCTTGTCATGGTGGTTCTATTGGGCCTCCGGCCTGCCTGTCGAGCGCGGCACGCCGATGGTGGCAAGCACCTTTTTGCCCGTCGAGGGAAAAGGATTGCGCGAGCCGCGGGATTCGCGCAAAACGCCTTCCATGTCGGCCGCTTTGGTCGCGTCGCTCTCCTTTGACCGCGCGCCGAGGAAAATGAGAGTTTGCGCCCGAATTCGGACCGGCTTCTCCGGTCGAACTGGAACGCTGTCAATGCCGCTTAACCTTTCCCGCCGGGTATCGCTCACCCATCTCGACCGCTTGGAGGCGGAGTCGATCCACATCTTCCGCGAGGTCGCGGCGAATTTTTCCAGGCCGGTGATGCTCTATTCCATCGGCAAGGATTCCTCGGTCCTGCTGCATCTGGCGATGAAGGCGTTCTATCCGGCCAAGCCGCCTTTCCCGCTCCTCCACGTCGATACGACATGGAAGTTCCGCGAGATGATCGCCTTTCGCGACCGCATGGCGGAGGAACTCGGCTTCGACCTCATCGTCCATATCAACGAGGAGGGCGTGCGCGACGGCGTGAACCCGTTCGACCACGGCTCGAATTTCCACACCCACGTCATGAAGACCGTGGCGCTGCGCCAGGCGCTCGACAAGTACCGCTTCGACGCGGCTTTCGGCGGCGCCCGGCGGGACGAGGAGAAGTCCCGCGCCAAGGAGCGGATCTTCTCCTTCCGCAATTTGGCGCATGCCTGGGACCCCAAGAACCAGCGGCCGGAAATGTGGCGCATCTACAATACGCGGATTTCCGCCGGCGAATCGATCCGCGTCTTCCCGCTGTCGAACTGGACCGAGCTCGACATCTGGCAGTACATCCTGCGCGAGGGCATCCCGATCGTGCCGCTTTATTTCGCCAAGAAAAGGCCGGTTGTCGAGCGCGACGGCATGCTCATCATGGTCGATGACGAACGCATGAAGCTGCGCGACGGCGAGAAGATCGAGGAGCGCATGGTCCGCTTCCGCACGCTCGGCTGCTATCCGCTGACCGGCGCGATCGAATCCGAGGCGGACAGCCTGGAGGCGATCGTCGGCGAGATGCTGACGGCGCGCACCTCCGAGCGGCAGGGTCGCCTCATCGACAAGGACGAATCGGGCTCGATGGAAAAGAAGAAGCGCGAAGGGTATTTCTGATCGTGCAGCAGCATCTGAAGATCGAAAAGACCGATGAAGCGGCGGGCGTCCGCGACTACCTCGCCCTGCAGGAACAGAAGACGCTCCTCCGCTTCCTGACCTGCGGCTCGGTGGACGACGGAAAATCGACGCTGATCGGCCGCCTGCTCTACGATACCAAGCTCATCTTCGAGGACCAGCTTTCGGCGCTCGAGCGCGATTCGCGTCGGCACGGCACGACGGGCGACGACATCGATTTCGCGCTGCTTGTCGACGGGCTCGAGGCGGAGCGCGAGCAGGGCATCACCATCGACGTCGCCTACCGCTTCTTCGCCACGCCGAAGCGCAAATTCGTCGTCGCCGACACGCCCGGCCACGAGCAATATACGCGCAACATGGCGACCGGCGCCTCGACGGCCGACGCGGCCGTCGTGCTGGTCGATGCGCGGCAGGGCGTGCTGCGCCAGACGCGCCGCCATTCGATCATCGCCTCGCTGCTCGGCATCCGTCACGTCGTGCTTGCGGTCAACAAGATCGACCTGGTCGATTTCGACGGTGAGATCTTCGAGCGGATCGCCGCCGAATACCGCGCCTTCGCCGAGAGCCTGGGTTTCCGGACGATCACGTCGATTCCGCTTTCGGCGCGATACGGCGACAACGTCACCCGGACCTCGGAGAGGATGCCCTGGTATGACGGCCCGGCGCTTCTTGACTGCCTGGAAAACCTCGTCGTCGACGATGAAGCGGGCGAGCGGCCGCTTCGCTTCCCGATCCAGTACGTGACGCGGCCGAACCTCGATTTCCGCGGCTTCGCCGGCACAGTGGCCTCGGGCTCGGTCTCGAAGGGCGATCGGGTGGTCGTCGCCAAGTCGGGCAAGGCCTCGCGCGTTGCCCGCATCGTCACCTATGGCGGCGATCTCGATACGGCCGTCGAGGGGCAGGCAGTCACCATCGTCATCGAGGACGATATCGAGGCCTCGCGCGGCAACATGCTCGTCGCCCCCGATGCGCGGCCGCAAGTGGCGGACCAGTTCACCGCGAACATCGTCTGGTTCGACGAGCACGCGCTCCTGCCCGGCCGCGCCTACCTCCTTCGCACCGAGACGGACCAGGCGAACGCGACCGTCACCGAGCTCAAATACAGAATCGATATCAACAGCTTTGCCCACGAAGCGGCGAAGTCGCTGGAGATGAACGAGGTCGGCGTCTGCAACATCTCGCTGCAGGCGCCCATCGCCTTCGATCCTTTCGCCGAGAACCGCGCCACCGGCTCCTTCATCCTGGTCGACCGCCGCACCAACGCCACGGTCGGCGCCGGCATGATCATGCACGGGCTGCGCAGGGCCGCGAACATCCACTGGCAGGCGCTCGACGTCGACCGCGCCGCCCGCGCGGCGCAGAAATCGCAGCGGCCGGCAGTCCTCTGGTTCACGGGGCTCTCCGGCTCCGGCAAGTCCACCATCGCCAACCTTCTGGAGAAGAAGCTCCACGCAGCCGGCCGCCACACCTACATCCTCGACGGCGACAATGTCCGCCACGGCCTCAACCGCGATCTTGGCTTCACCGAGGAGGACCGCGTCGAGAACATCCGGCGCGTCGCCGAAGTGGCGCGGCTCATGGCCGATGCGGGCCTGATCGTACTGGTCTCCTTCATCTCGCCTTTCCGCGCCGAGCGGCAGATGGCGCGCGAGCTGATGAAGGAAGGCGAGTTCGTCGAGATCTTCGTCGATACGCCCTTCGAGGAATGCGCCCGTCGCGACCCGAAGGGCCTGTACAGGCGCGCGCTCGGCGGCGAGATCAAGAACTTCACCGGCGTCGATTCGCCTTACGAGGCGCCGGAAAGCGCGGAAATCCATCTCCTGACCGAAGGCCGCTCTCCGGAGGAAATGGTCGAAATGATTGAGGAATGGCTCTCCGGACATGGCCTCGATGACGGTCGCTGAGATGCCGGCAAGCCGGGCCGACGACGCGTCGATCCTGGCCGTTCTCGAGGAACTGGCGCTGGCGGCAAGCCGCCGGATCATGGAAATCTACGATGCGGGTCCCACGGTCGAGCGGAAGGCGGATTCCTCGCCGGTAACGGAGGCCGATCGCGCCGCCGAGAGGATCATCCTGCAGGGGCTGCGCGCGGCCTTTCCAGCTACACCATGCGTGGCGGAGGAGGAATGCGCGGAAGGCCGCGCCCCCGGCGATCTCGGCGAGGCCTTCTTCCTGGTCGATCCGCTCGACGGAACCAAGGAATTCGTCAGCCGCAGGCCGGACTTCACCGTGAACATCGCACTGGTTCGGGCCGGCGCGCCCGAGCTTGGCGTCGTCGTTGCGCCGGCGGGCGGAAAGATGTTCAGCGGCCGGCCGGGCAGGGCGGAGGAGGCGGAGGTCGGTTCCGACTTC
The DNA here is from genome assembly GCA_051959385.1 of Rhizobiaceae bacterium. Lineage (GTDB taxonomy): Bacteria > Pseudomonadota > Alphaproteobacteria > Rhizobiales > Rhizobiaceae > Mesorhizobium_L. The sequence continues at coordinate 6,423 of JBQCFH010000491.1, forward strand.
AACGTTTTCTCACGGCGGCCGGTCGCCGTCCGCTGCGAGGCTCGTCCGCGATTGATCGTCGCGAGCCGCTCCCACCGCACGGCTGAGACTGACGCCTACATTGCGCGCTTCGAGGACGCCGAAATCGTTTCGGTCGGCTCGTCCCTGAAATTCTGCCTGCTGGCGGCCGGCAAGGCCGATCTCTATCCGCGCTTCGGCCGCACAATGGAGTGGGATACGGCCGCCGGCGATGCGGTGCTCAGGGCAGCGGGCGGCATGACATTCACCCTTGACGGCAAGCCCCTCCTTTATGGCAAGAGGAACCAGGCCGAAGACGTCGATTTCGCCAATCCGTGGTTCGTCGCCGGCTGCGGCCGCTCGATCGATCACCCGCTGCGACCGAATGTCTTCACGAATTGAGACACTTGCTGAATTAGATTGATTGTCGCTCTCAAGACTTGACTCGGCCGGGACGCTATCAGCCGAAAAGCCTTTCGACATCAATCCGCCCTTCCGGAGTTCCCATGCAATTCATCGATCTCGGCGCGCAGCGCGAACGGCTGAAGGATCGCCTGCAATCCGCGATCGATGAGGTCATCGCCGGCGGCAAGTACATCCTCGGTCCGCAGGTCGCCGAATTCGAGAAGAAGATAGCCGACTATATCGGCGTCGAGCATGCTGTCGCCTGCGCCAACGGCACGGACGCGCTGCTGATGCCGCTGATGGCGTTCGGCATCGGGCCCGGCGACGCGGTGTTCGTGCCGAGCTTCACCTTTGCTGCGACGGCGGAAGTCGTGGCGCTCGCCGGGGCCGAGCCGGTCTTCATCGATGTCGATCCCGACAGCTACAACATCGACGTGGCCCAGCTTGAGGCCGCCATCGGTGAAATCCGCAAGGAAGGCCGGCTTGAGCCGAAGGCGATCATCCCGGTCGATCTCTTCGGCCTGTCGGCTGATTACTCGGCCATCGCCACTATCGCCGACAGGGAAGGGCTGCTCATCGTCGAGGATGCGGCGCAGGCGATCGGCGGCGAGCGCGAGAATGTGCGCTGCGGCGCTTTCGGCGATATCGCGGCGACCAGCTTCTATCCGGCCAAGCCGCTCGGCTGCTACGGCGATGGCGGCGCCATGTTCACCAACGACGCGGCGCTTGCAGAGAAGCTGCGTTCCATCGCCTTCCACGGCAAGGGCGAGAGCCAGTACGACAACGTGCGCGTTGGGCTGAACTCGCGGCTCGATACGCTCCAGGCGGCGATCCTGATCGAGAAACTCGGCATCCTTTCGGACGAGATGGAGGAGCGCCAGAGGGTCGCGCGCCGCTATAGCGAGGGTCTGGGCGACGTGGTCAAGGTGCCGGTCATTCCGCGTGGCTATCGCTCGGCCTGGGCGCAATACGCGATCGAGACGGAGCGTCGGGACGCCGTCCGCTCGGCGCTGAAGGACGCCGGCATTCCGTCAGTCGTCTATTACGAAAAGCCCCTGCACCTGCAGAAAGCCTACGAGCGCTATCCGCGCGCCTCGGCCGGCCTGCCGGTTTCGGAGACCCTGCCAGACCGCATCCTCTGCCTGCCGATGCATCCCTATCTGAGCGAGGCGGATCAGGACAGGATCGTCGGGGTTATTCGCAAGGCGGTGGGGGCGAACAAATAGAACTCGATTTGCCGTCGAGTCGACCCCCTCTCCGCCTCGCTTCGCTCGGCACCTCTCCCCCTGAAGGGGGCGAGGACGGGAGCCAAGCTCGCCACCCGTCCTCTCCCTCACGAAGTGGGGGAGAGGTGCCGAGCCCCCGGGTCCGGCCTTTGGCCGGCCCGAGGACAGGCTCCGCGAGGCGGAGAGGGGGTTGTCTCGGACCCTCGATCCGGGCTCGGGTCACACCCC
>JBQCFH010000492.1:0-2334 GCA_051959385.1 Rhizobiaceae bacterium
AGGCCTTGCGGGCAGCCGCGAGTTGCTCTTCGTCGAACGGCTGGATTCGGGGAGCTATGAGCGCAACCATGCGGTCCAGCCGATCGCGCCCGTCGACAAGCGCTTCCCGCCCAGCGACGCAAAAACTCTCGTGAAGCGTGGCGGCGCTGACCAAAACCGTGTCGGCTGCGTCAAGCGCGCTTATGAAACCCTCTGCCTCGGGTTCGTTTGCGAGAATTGCGATGAACGCAGATGAATCGATCACAAAGCTACTCAAAGCTTGCGTTCCACAATTCGTCGCTCACCTTCTTCTGGTCGAAGGGCTCCTTCGGAGTGACCGCGAGTTTCCTCAGCTCTTCAGCCAATGGCTTGCGGCGCTTCGGTTCGGTCGCGATCCCGTGCGCCAAGGTGTCGCGCGCTTCCTGCTCCATCGAAACACCTCGTTCCGCTGCACGCTTGCGCAGCTCCCTTTTGACCGCGTCGTCAAGATTGCGGATCGTCAACGTACCCATCTCTTGCTCCTCGGAAACAAGATAGGATAAAACCGCCATGACTGCAACGACAGCAATGCTGTCGTTGCAGTCATGCAATCTGGAACGCGATCACGACCAGCGCAATCGCTATCAGCCACAGCGCGACGCCGATCCAGCGCTCATGGCGAGCTTCGGCATTGCCGATCGCCTGGATCGTCGCCCGGTCCAAACGTATGCCGTTCGCGGCCATGGCGTCGACCTCGCGCGACAGGCGTTCGGCGCGGGCGGCGAGATCGGGCGCCTGTCGCGCAAGGGTGAGCAGCGCGTTGGCGCCGTCTCGCGCATCGACCAGCAGCGCCTTCGGTCCGAGATTGTCGCGGATCCAGGCACCGACCACCGGTTCCGACGTCTTCCACATGTTGAAGGCGGGATCGAGCGTGCGCGCCACGCCCTCCACCACCACCATGGTCTTCTGCAGGAGAAGCAGTTCCGGCCGCGTCTCCATGTCGAAAAGCTCTGTCACTTCGAAGAGCAGCGTCAGCAGCCGCGCCATCGAGATGGTTTCGGCCGACTGACCGTGGATCGGCTCGCCAATGGCCCTGATCGCCTGTGCGAAGGCGGCGACGTCGTGCTTCATCGGAACGTAGCCGGCTTCGAAATGCACCTCCGCTACGCGGCGGTAGTCGCGGATGATGAAGCCGTAGAGGATCTCGGCGAGATAGCGCCGCTCCTTCTTGCCGAGCCGGCCGGTGATGCCGAGATCGACAGCGGCGATCGTGCCGTCCGCCTCGACGAACAGATTGCCCGGATGCATATCGGCATGGAAGAAGCCGTCGCGCAGCGTATGGCGCAGGAAGGACTGGATGAGGGTTGCGGCGAGCCGCTTCAGATCGTGCCCGGCGGCCACAAGACCGGCCATGTCCGACAGCTTGACGCCGTCGATCCACTCGAGCGTCAGCACGTCGCGCCCGGTGCGCTCCCAATCGACGGCGGGAACGCGGAATCCGGGATCGTTCCTGGTGTTTTCTCCGAGCTCGGAAAGCGCGGCGGCTTCCAGCCTGAGGTCCATCTCCATGCGGGTCGTCTGGGCGAGCGTCTCGGTTACCTGGACGGGGCGCAGCCGGCGCGAGGATGGAATGAAGCGCTCCTGCAGGCGTGCGGCGAGGAAATAGCTTTCGAGGTCGTTCTGGAAGCGTTGGCGCACACCCGGCCGGATGATCTTGACCGCGACCCGGCCGGTCACGCGCCCGCTCGTCACCACGGCCTCGTGCACCTGGGCGATGGAGGCCGCCGCGACCGGCTCTCCGAAATACTCGAACAATTCATCCACCGGCCGGCCGAGCGACGCCTCGATCGAGGCGACGGCGTCGGCGCGCGGGAAGGTGGCCATGCGGTCCTGCAGCCCGGCAAGGTCCAGCGCCATCGCCTTGCCGACCACGTCGGGACGGGTGGCGAGGAATTGCCCGAGCTTTACATATGAGGGCCCCAGGCGCTCGACCGCATCGGCGAGCCGTTCCGTCCGCCCTTTCCTTACGGAACGCCGGCGCGCCAATGCTCTCGACACGCGCCACGCAAATCTGGGCATGCCGGAAAGCTGGTCGCCGGGCAGCGAGGCAAGCACGCCTTCGCGCGCCAGCACCCAGCCGGAATGCATCAGGCGAAGCGACGCGCCGAGCGTGCTCATGCCGTCAAAGCTTCCAGCCCGAATGCAGCGCCGCGATGCCGCCCGAATAGTTGCGCCATGTCACGCGTTCGAAACCGACCGTGCCGATCATCGAGGCGAAGTTCGCCTGATTGGGAAACTTGCGTATCGATTCGACGAGATAGCGGTATGGCTCCGGATTGCCGGCCACCACGCCGCCGATCCGCGGTATGGCGTTGA
>JBQCFH010000493.1:0-6059 GCA_051959385.1 Rhizobiaceae bacterium
GTGCAGATCACCTACGACCTGCCGCAGACGTCGCTGCAGCTCATCTATCCCGGCGTCAAGCGCAAGGCGCCCGACTTCTTCGCCGCCTATCTGATGAACCAGATCCTCGGCGGCGGCACCTTCTCCTCCAGGCTTTTCGAGGAGGTGCGCGAGAAGCGCGGCCTCGCCTATGGCGCGACCTCGAACCTGATCGACAGGGAGCATTCGACCGGGCTCGTCATCCAGACGGCTACCCGCTCGGACAAGGCCGCCGAGACGCTGGGGATCGTGCGTGACGTGGTGAAGAAGATGGCCGGGGAAGGGCCGACCGCCGAAGAGCTGGCCGAAGCCAAGAAATACGTCATCGGGGCCTTCGCCCTCAGTAATCTCGACTCGTCCACCGCGATCGCGCGCACGCTTGTCGATCTGCAGATCGACGATCTCGGCATCGACTACATCCAGACGCGTGAGGCCAAGATCAATGCGGTGACGCTTGACGAGGTGAAGGCCGAGGCGAGCAAGCTGCTTTCCGCCCAGCCCGCGATCCTGATCGTCGGGCCGAAGCTCACCGACCCGCCGAAGGGATAGCGCCGGCCTCAGCTTGCGTCGGCGGCCCTTTCTTCGGCGGCTTCCTCGTCCGCCGAGGGCTCGTTCTCGTTGGCGCTGTCGAGACGCTTCGATTCGCGCCTCGGCTTGACCAGCGGCTCCGGCGTGACCGGCTTCAGCCGCATCTTCTCGATGCCCGCCGTGATGCCTTCCACCGCCTGGATCGCCAGCCGCTCCTCATCGCGCTTGCGCACATCCTGCGAAATCTCATAGGCCTGCTCCTCGTCCGTGCCGAGCGCTTCCAGCGTCCTGCGCCCGAACATCAGTGCCGATTCGAACGTTTCCCGGATCTCGTATTCGACTCCGCGCGCCCTCAGCTCGAGCGTATGCGCGCGGTCGTAGGAGCGCACGAAGAGCCGCGTGTCGGGGAATTCGGCCTGGATCAGCTCGACGATCTTGTCGGTCGTCTCGCGATGGTTCGTGCAGACCGCCACGATCTTCGCCCGCCGGATGCCTGCAGCCTCCAGCACGTCCTTGCGCTGGCCGTCGCCGAAATAGATGCGGAAGCCGAACTTCTGCACCGAGCGGACGCGGTTCGCCGAATGGTCGATGATGGTCACGTTGGTGCCGCCGGAGAGCAGCATCTGCGAAGCGATCTGGCCGAAGCGCGAGAAGCCGATCATCAGCACGTCGGCGCCGCCGTCGAGGCCGGAGAAGTCCTCGTCCATCACCTCCTCGGTTTCCGGCCGGAGGAAACGGTTGCCGATCAGGACGGAAACGGGTGTCAGCGCCATAGACAGCGTCACGATGGCGACGAGAAGCGATGCCGTCGCGGCCGGAAAGATCGAGGCCGAGGCGGCGGCGGAGAACAGCACGAAGCCGAACTCCCCGCCCTGCGGCAAGAGGAACGCGGTGCGCACGGCGTTGTCGTGCTCCGAGCCGAAGAGCCGGGTCAGCCCATAGATGAGCGCGGCCTTCACCGCCATTAGGAGCGGTACGGCCACGACGATGACGAGCCAGTTCGCGAGGATTACAGAGAGATCGAGCGACAGGCCGACCGCCATGAAGAACAGCCCGAGCAGGATGCCGCGGAAGGGCTCGATATCGGCCTCCAGCTCGTGGCGGTAGGAGGATTCGGCGAGCAGCACGCCGGCGATGAAGGCGCCCATCGCCATCGACAGGCCGGCGAATTGCATGATCGTCGCCGACCCAATCACCACCAGGAGAGCCGCGGCGATCATGGCCTCCTTGGCGCCGGTATTGGCGATGACGCGGAAGAGCGGGCTGAGCAGGTAGCGCCCGACGATCACCAGCGCGGCGACGGCGGCGATCGAGGCGCCGAACTGCGGCAGCGTCATGCGCGCGGCGTGGTCGCCGCCCGGCGCAAGCAGCGGGATGAGCGCGAGCAGCGGCACGATGGCGAGATCCTGGAAGAGCAGCACGGCGAAGGACGTCTGGCCGTAGCGGCGGTTGGTCGCGCCCTCGTCCTCCAGGATCTGCAGAGCGAACGCCGTCGAGGACAGCGAGAGCCCATAGCCGGCGATGATCGCGGCCGGGATGGACAGACCGGCGAGCAGGACGCCGAGGGCGGCCAGCACCGCACCGGTGACCAGGACCTGCACGAGCCCGAGGCCGAATATGTCGCGACGCAGCGCCCAGAGCCGCGTCGGCTTGAGTTCCAGCCCGATGATGAAGAGCAGGAAGACCACGCCGAGCTCGGCGACGCTCAGTATCTCCTCGCCGCCCGTGATGAACCGCGCGATCGGACCGATGACCACACCGGCGGCAAGATAGCCGAGAACGGTTCCAAGCCCGATGCGCTTGAAGAGCGGGGCGGAAACAACCGCGCCGCCGAGCAGCAGCAGCGCTTCCGTATAGATGGGCGGATCTGCGGCAACCACGGCGCATTCCTTTTCGGCTGGTTCGAGCCGGACATGACCTTGGGGCGAAGGCGCGTGCCTACGCCGGCCCCATTGCACATGCAAGCCTGCGACAATAGATGGGGTGAAGGCTTCCCGCCATCTGCCCGGATTGCCAGCCGAGAATTCCCGAACAGGACGACGACAGCATGACCGATTCTCCCGACGCCGCGAAGCTTGCCGATCAGGTGGCGGCGCTGGTCGATGCCGCCAGGAAGGCAGGCGCCGATGCCGCCGACGCGGTGGCGGTGCGCTCGCGCTCGCGCGGCGTCTCGGTGCGCCTCGGCAAGGTCGAGGGCACGGAAGCCTCGGAAAGCGACGATGTCTCGCTGCGCGTCTTCGTCGGCCAGCGCGTGGCCAGCGTCTCGGCGACCGCTTCATCCGATCCCGCCATGTTGGCCGAGCGGGCCGTTGCCATGGCGAGGGTCTCGCCTGAGGACCCCTATCAGGGGTTGGCCGATCCGGCGCTTCTTGCGGCCGAACCGGCCGATCTCGATCTGTTCGACGATGCGGAAATACCGACGGATCGCCTGAAGGACGATGCGCTCGCCATGGAGGAGGCGGCGCTCGCAGTCAAGGGCGTTACCAATTCCGGCGGCGCGGGCGCCAGCGCCGGGCTCGGCGGGCTGGTGCTCGCGACCACCTCCGGCTTCCTCGGCCAGTATGCGGCGACCCGCTTCTCGCGTTCGGCGAGCGTCGTGGCGGGCGAGGGCACGTCGATGGAGCGCGACTATGATTTCTCCTCGCGCCTTCATTTCGCCGATCTCGAAGCGCCGGCCGAGATCGGCAGGCGCGCCGGCGAGCGCGCCGTGCGCCGCCTCGGCTCGCGCAAGGCGAAGACCGGCCCGGTGACCGTGATCTACGATCCGCGCGTCGCGCGCGGCATCGCCGGCCATCTCGCCGGCGCCATCAATGGCGCCTCTGTCGCCCGCAAGACGTCTTTCCTGAAGGACCGCATGGGCCAGCAGGTAGCGGCCACCGCCATCACCGCCACCGACCAGCCGCTGAAGCGCCGCGGCCCCGGCTCGCGTCCGTTCGACGGCGAGGGCGTCGCCGGCGAGGCGCTGACGATGGTCGAGGACGGCGTGCTCCGCGAATGGTTCCTGTCGACTTCGGCCGCCCGCGAACTCGGCCTCGTCACCAACGGCCGCGGGTCGCGGTCCGGCACCTCCGTTTCGCCTTCCTCGACCAACTTCGCCATCGAGCCGGGCAGGCAGTCGCCCGAGGAACTCATCGCCTCCCTGAAGAGCGGCTTCTACGTCACCGAAGTGTTCGGCCAGGGCGTGGACATGCTGACCGGCGAATACAGCCGCGGCGCCTCCGGCTTCTGGATCGAGAACGGCGAACTCGCCTATCCCGTGTCGGAGGTGACCATCGCATCCAATCTCAAGGACATGTTCATGCGCATGGTCCCGGCGAACGATATCGACCGGAATTTCGTCACCGCCGCGCCGACGCTGCTGATCGAGGGCATGACGCTTGCGGGCAACTGACCTCACCGACGCCGGGCTGGACGCCGAGCTGGAGCTGATCCGTGCGGCGGCCCGCGAGGCGGGCGAGCTCGCGATGCGCTATTTCCGCAGGGATCCACAGGTCTGGATGAAGGCGGGCAATTCGCCCGTGACCGAGGGCGACCTTGCCGTCGACCGGCTGCTGCGCGAGCGGCTTTCCGCCGTGCGCCCGGACTACGGCTGGCTTTCGGAGGAAACGGCGGATTCACTGGACCGTCTTTCCGCGGAACGCACCTTCGTCGTCGATCCGATCGATGGAACGCGCGGGTTCATCGCCGGCTCCGACGAATGGTGCGTCAGCGTCGCGGTCGTCGAGGCCGGCCGCCCGGTTGCGGGCGTGCTCGATTGCCCGGCGAAGGGAGAGGTCTATACCGCTCGCGCGGGCGGCGGGGCAGCCTTGAATGGCCGCCGCATCGCTGTCGGCGCGCCGGGACGCGAAGCGCGGGTCGGTGGGCCGAAGGCGCTGATCCAGGCCATGCCGGAGGCATCGCGGCGGCATTTCACCGCCGTGCGTTATGTCCCGTCACTGGCCTATCGCCTGGCCATGGTGGCGTCGGGCCGGATCGACGCCACCTTCATCAAGGCGAATTCGCACGACTGGGATCTCGCGGCGGCGGATCTGATCCTCACGGAAGCCGGCGGCATGGTTCTTGACCGCAGCGGCGAAACGCCATTCTATGCGCGTCGCGTCACGCGTCACGGCACGCTTGTCGCCGGCAGCGGCTCCTTGCTCGGCGAGATGGCGCGATCGATCCGCGACATGGAAAACTGATCGTGCGGATACCATCGCCGCAATTTTTCCGCTAAGCACCGATTCACTCCAGCGGCAACGACACGGCAATCAGAACAGAAGAATGACCGGCCCGGCTGAAAAGAAGCAGCTACTCCATCTGGTTTTCGGCGGCGAGCTGAAGTCGCTCGGCTCTTCCGAGTTCCGCGACCTCGATCAGCTCGACATCGTCGGCATCTATCCCGACTACGCCTCGGCGCTGACCGCGTGGAGGGCGAAGGCCCAGGCGACGGTCGACAACGCCGAGATGCGCTATTTCATCGTCCATCTCCACCGGCTTCTCGACCCGGAGTCGACCGCCCCGGTCAAAGGCTGAGCGATGGGGCAGGAAAATGCTACCGGCGCGGCCGCCGGGCCGGCTCGAAAGCGCCGCAGGCAGGCCAGCCCGGCGCGCCGGCTGTGGCGGCTAATCCGCAAGCCGCTGGCGGCGTCGCGCTTCACCATGCCGCTCGTGGCCTGGTTCGTGGCGCGCGGCTTCCGCTTCGTCTATTGGACCAATCCGCTCGCCGAAGGCAGCGATGACACCGAGGCGAAGCTAAAGCAGTACATGCCGCCGATCATCGCGCTTTGGCACGGCCAGCATATCCTCTCCGCCTTCGACCGGCCGCGCCATATCCCGATCTCCGCTATGCTGTCGCGCAGCGCCGACGCCGAGCTCAACGCCCTGGTGCTGGAGCGCAACGGCTTCCGCACCATCCGCGGATCGGGCGGCCGCTCGCGGGCGAAATCCGCCGACAAGGGCGGCGCGCGGGCGCTGATCGCGCTGAAGAAGACCCTCGACGCCGGCAATGCGGTCGCCATGATCGCCGACATCCCGCACGGCACGCCGCGCCAGGCCGGCATGGGCATTGTCACGCTTGCCCGCATTTCCGGTCGCCCGATCCTGCCCGTGGCCTACGCCACGAGCCGCCGCAAGGTGCTTGGCAGGACCTGGGCCAAGACCACCATCAATCTCCCCTTCGGCCGGCGCGCGGTGGTTTTTGGCGAACCCGTCTATGTCGGCCGCGACGCCAGCGACGACGAGATGGAGGAGAGGCGGCGCGCCGTAACCGCGAGCCTGAATGCGGCCACCGCGAAGGCCTACGCCTTGGTCGACGGCCGCAAATGAGCGAGCGCTGGGCACGCGCCATCCTTTCCGCCTACCGGTTGACCGGCGCGGCGGCATATCCGCTGATCGGCGGCTACGTCGCCTGGCGCGCGTCGAAGGGAAAGGAAGAGCACGCCCGCCGCCGGGAACGCTACGGCTTTGCCGGCTATGCCCGGCCGGCCGGTCCCCTGATCTGGACGCATGCGGCCAGCGTCGGCGAAACGAAC
>JBQCFH010000494.1:0-3226 GCA_051959385.1 Rhizobiaceae bacterium
CCGTCATAGGTCAGGATTTCCAGCGCCTCGACATTGTCCGACGTCCGCCCGCCCATGATCGAATGCACGCCGCAGGAATTGTTGCCGAGCATGCCGCCGAGCGTGTTGTGGTCGTGCGTGGCCGGGTCGGGCCCGAAGGTCAGGCGGTGTTGTTCAGCCGCCCCCCTGAGTTTATCGAGGATGCAGCCCGGTTCGACCCGCGCCAGGCGCTTGTCCGCATCGAGTTCGAGGATGCGGTTGAGGTATTTGGAGAAGTCGATCAGCACGGCGACGTTGCAGCCCTGGCCGGCGAGGCTGGTGCCGCCGCCGCGCATGACGACCGGCGCACCGTGGGTGCGACAGAGCGCGACGGTCGCGACCACATCGTCCATCGTGCGCGGCACCACGACGCCGATCGGCACCTGGCGATAGTTCGAGGCATCGGTCGCATAGAGCGCCCGGCTGCCGTCGTCGAAGCGCACTTCGCCCTTGACCGCCTGGGCAAGCTCGCTGGCCAAGGCCTTGGCCGATCCCCGCGCCGGGACGAAGATGCTGCGGATCCGGCGGTTGCCGCCTATGTCGACACGGCGCGCCGGGTGGCCCGCACCATTGTGATTGATCTCGATGGTATGGCTCACCGAAGCCTCCTTCCGGTCGGCGCGTGTCTTCTCATAGGGCGAATTTCCCGGCGTCCTTCCGCTTGAGGTCGAGGCCGAGGCCCGGCCGGGACAGATCCGGGCCGATTTTGCCGCCACGCGGCTGCGGCGCGCCGTCGAACAGCATGTGCTCGATGCGCACATGGTCGTGGAACCATTCGATGTTCTTGAAATTGGGGACGGCGCATCCGGCATGGGCGTGAAGCGCTGGCGCCGTGTGCGCCGACAGCGGCAGCGGACAGGCTTCGGCCAGCGCCGCCGCCTTGAGGAACCCGCTCAGGCCGCAGCAGCGCGTCCCGTCGGCCTGCAGCACATCGACGGCCTCGGCCTCCAGCATGCGGCGGAAATAGAACGACTCGTAGCCGTATTCGCCCGCGGCGATGTCCATTCCGGCCGGCGCCCTGTCCCGCATGAGCCGCAAGCCGTCGAGATCGTCGCTGGAGACCGGCTCCTCGAACCAGGTGACGCCGAAATCCGCGAAGCGCTCCGAAAAGCCGAGCGCCTGCTTCCGATCGAATGCGCCATTGGCATCGACGTAAAGTTCCGCATCGCCGATCGCCGAGCGGGCGCAACGGACGCGCTCGAGGTCGCGTTCCGGCTGGCTGCCGATCTTCATCTTGACGGCCCGGCAACCGTCCCGCTCCACCCAGCCGGAGAGCTGGTCGGCGAGCTTGCCGTCGTCATAGGACGTGAAGCCGCCGCTGCCGTAGATCGTGACCCGTTCGGTCGCCATGCCGAGAAGCTTCGCCAGCGGCAGGTCGAGCAGCTTCGCCTTCAGGTCCCACAGCGCCCAGTCGACGGCGGAAATCGCGCAGGCGCAAACGCCGCGCAGGCCGAGATTGCGTACCGCCCTCACCATTGCGTGCCAGGCGCCGGGAATGTCGAACGGATCGCGGCCTTCCACGATTGGCGCAAGCTTCTCGCCAATCACCACCGCGGCCGACTTTCCGGCATAGGTGTAGCCGAGACCCTCCCGGCCGCCGCCGGAAACATGAACGAGAACCATCGTGGTGGAATCCCATTCAATCGTTCCGTCGGCCTCGGGCTGGTCGGTCGGCACCCGATAGGCGTCGACGGAGACCTTCTCCACACGCAATGCTGCGAAGCTCATGCTCGGCTCAGACGAGTTCGCGCACCGTGTCGGAGGCGACGGTGAGCGCAATCTTCTTGCGCGCCGGCGTGCCCCTGGCCAAGGCCTCGGCGAAGTGCGCCGCCTGGCTCAGCTTGACCTTCGGCGGCATAGGCGGCTCATGCGGGTCGACGACGGCCTGCACCAGCACGGGCCCGCGCGTCGAAAGCGCCTCCCGCAGCGTCGCGCCGCATTCGGCCGGATCCTCGATCGTGTAGCTCTTCAGCCCGAACCCCTTGGCGACGGTGGCGAAGTCGATGGGCTGCAATTCGCAGACGTATTCGGGATTGCCGAGGAAAACCATCTGCTCCCATTTGATCTGGCCGAGCGCGTTGTTCTTGATCACCACGATCTTGACGTTCAGGTCGTATTTTACGCAGGTCGCCAGCTCGCCCATCAGCATTGCGAGGCCGCCGTCGCCCACGAAACAGACGACCTGGCGATCCGGATGCGAGACTGCGGCGGCAATCGCGTAGGGCAGGCTGCAGGCCATCGTGGCGAGATTGCCGGAACAGGAGAACTTCATGTCGCCGCGGATCGCCAGATGGCGGGCCGCCCAGGTCGTGATCGTCCCGGAATCGGTGGAGATGATTGCGTTGTCGTCCAGGAGCTTGTTGAGCTCATGCGCCACGACCTGCGGCTTCATCGGCTTGTCCTCGCGCGTGCCGCGCTCGGTCATCAGCTCGTTCCATTCCTTCATGCCCTCCTGGGCTTCCTCGAGGAAGGAGCGGTCCTCGCGGTAGTCGAGCCTCGGAAGCAGCGCCTCGAGCACCTTCGCCGAATCCCCGACGAGGCCCGCCTCCACCGGATAGCGCAGACCGATGCATTGGGGGTCGAGGTCGATCTGGACGGCGCGGGCATCGCCCGGCTTGGGGTAGAACTCGATGTAGGGGAAATTGCTGCCGACGATCAGCAGCATGTCGCACTCCTCAAGAGCCTCCTGCGACGGCTTGGTGCCAAGCAGCCCGATTCCACCCGTGCAATAGGGGCTGTCGTCGGGCAACGCGGCCTTGCCGAGCAGGGCCTTTATGACCGGCGCGCCAAGTCGTTCCGCGACGGCAGTCAGCTGATCCCTCGCGCCCAGCGCGCCCTGCCCTGCGAGGATCGCCGTCTTCTTGCCGCCGTTCAGGATAGCCGCGGCGCGCGCCAGCTGGTCCTCGTTGGGGAGCCTGGCCGAGGTCGCCATCATCTCGGAGACGTGGGAAGGAATGTTGCGCTTCGAGCGCATGCCCTTCGACAGCGGCTCGGACTGCATGTCGACCGGGATCGTCACATGGGCGACGCCCTTGTAGGCAAGCGCCGTGCGGCAGGCGAGTTCGACCGTATTCTGTACGTGCTCCGGCCCCATGATGCGCACGTTGTAGACCGCGACGTCCATGTAGAGCTTGTCGAGCTCGACATCCTGCTGGGTGAAGGTGTGCAGCAGGTCGTGGAACTGAAGCCCGGTGATGGCGAGCACCGG
>JBQCFH010000495.1:0-6888 GCA_051959385.1 Rhizobiaceae bacterium
TGGATCGCCTGCATGCCGCCGCCGGTGACCAGGAACTCCTCCGACGAGAAGGTGCGGCCGAAATGGCGCGTGTAGTAGCGCGCCAGCGCCTCGCGCAAATCCGGTATGCCGCGCTGCCAGGTGTAGAAGGTCTCGCCGCCCGCAAGCGCGCTTGAAGCGGCATCGGTTATGAAAGCGGGCGTCGGCAGGTCGCCTTCGCCGACCCAGAGCGGAATGACACCGGGGCGGCCCCGGCCGCGGTTGGCGACGGCCGAGATGCCGCTATCCGGAGCCTGGCGGGCTTCGGTTCTGAGGTGATCGAGGAGCTTCATGGATGCTGGTTACGCGATCGCGGCGCACAAGACAAACCCCGGCCGAAACGGCCGGGGTCCGCGATGGGAAAAGTCGGCCTAGGCGCGCCTGGCGAGCAGGTCGCGGATTTCGGTGAGCAGCCTGACGTCGGCCGGCGGCGGCGCATCCGGCGCAGGAGCGGCCGGCCTTTCGAGACGACGCCGGATGTTGTTCACCACCTTCACCATCATGAAGATGATCCAGGCGAGGATCAGGAAATTGATCACCACGGTGATGAAGTTTCCATAGGCGAAGACGGCGCCCTGCTTGCGCGCCTCGGCAAGCGTCGTCGCAGTGATGCCGTGCGTCAGCGGCAGGAAGTAGTTCGAGAAATCGAAGCCGCCGAAGATGGCTCCGACGATCGGCATGATGATGTCGTCGGTCAGGGATTTGACGATCAGGCCGAAGGCGCCGCCGATGATGACGCCGACGGCAAGGTCCATGACGTTGCCTTTGGAGATGAATTCCTGGAATTCCTTCAGCATCGATTTCTCCTTTGCTGCCGCATCGGTGCCGACCCGCCGCTTTTGCTCGAATCTGCACTCGGGCGTTGAAGAACTTAGCAAAATCGGCGGCAAGGTCACCGAAAAAGTGCTTTCGTTGCCGGCTATCCGCTCCTCTTTCCTTGCGAGAGAATGTCCGCGGCAAGCATCGTTGGCTCAATTTTCTAGACTCTCCTGCCCGGCTGCTCTACCCATCCGGCTGACGCGTGCCGATCCAGGAGGACTTCCGGCGTGCAGGGCTGGCCCATATTCCTCGCCGCGATCGCCTATGTGACGCTGCTCTTCATCGTGGCGAGCGTCGGCGACAGGCGCGCCCGGCGCGCCAGCGCGACCACGCCGCGCCCGTATATCTACGCGCTCAGCCTCGCCATCTACTGCACGTCATGGACGTTCTTCGGCTCGGTGGGCCTCGCCTCGCAGCACGGCTTCGATTTCCTGTCGATCTATATCGGGCCGATCATTGTCTTCATCTTCGGCTTGCCGTTGCTGAAGCGCCTTATCCGGCTGGTCAAGGCGGAGAAGATCACGTCCATCGCCGATTTCCTCGCCGCGCGCTACGGCAAGAGTTTCGCTGTCGCCTGCATCGCCACGCTGATCGGCACGATCGGCATTATTCCCTATATCGCGCTGCAGCTCCGTTCGATCTCCGGCTCCGTCGACCTGATGGTGACGCATTACCACCAGGCGGCAACGAGCGCGTTTCCGCTCGGCGACGCGGCCTTTTCCGTCGCCTTCATGCTCGCCGTCTTCGCGATGCTTTTCGGCACGCGCCACGCCGACGCCACCGAACACCAGGACGGGCTGGTGCTCGCCATGGCGGTGGAATCCGTCGTCAAGCTGTTTGCATTCCTCGCCGTCGGCGTGACGGTCATGTTCTTCCTCGCCGACAGGCCGACGAGCCTGCTCGATGCAATCCGCGAGAACCAGGACGTGCAGGCGGCGCTCCACTACCGCACGTCGCTCACCTCCTGGCTCGTCATGACGGGCTTGAGCGCCGCCGCGGTCATCATGCTTCCGCGCCAGTTCTACATCATGATCGTGGAGAACCGATCGGAGGACGAGCTGCGCAAGGCGGCCTGGGTCTTCCCGCTCTATCTCGTCGCCATCAACATCTTCGTCATCCCGATCGCCTTCGCCGGGCTGACGCATATCGGCGATGCGACCAACGCCGACCTCTACGTGCTGGCGCTGCCGCTTTCCCACGACCGCGACATCATCGCCATGGTGGCCTTCATCGGCGGGTTGTCGGCCGCGACCGCGATGGTGATCGTGGCGAGCGTGGCGCTCTCGATCATGATCTCGAACGACCTCGTGATCCCGCTCTTCCTGCGCCGGCTGCTCAGGCCGGAACTCGGCGATAACGAGGACTGGTCGAAGGTGATCCTGACGATCCGCCGCGCGGCGATCTTCGTCATTCTTTTCGCCGCCTTCCTCTATCATCGCGGCATGCCGAACGACGTGCCGCTGGTGTCGATCGGCCTGATCTCGTTTGCGGCGATCGCGCAGTTTATCCCGCCCTTCGTCGGCGGGCTGGTGTGGCGCGGCGCCAATGCGCGCGGCGCCGCCATGGGCATGGCCGCGGGCGGGATCGTGTGGGCCTATACGCTGTTCATACCCTCCATCCTGCCGCACGAGACCGCATTTTTTCTGCACGGGCCCTTCGGCATCGCCGCTCTCAGGCCGCAGGCGCTCTTCGGCACCGAGGCCGCGCCGCTCAATCATGGCGTCCTGTGGAGCCTGGCGCTCAACGCCATGTTCTATGTGCTCGGCTCGCTCTCCCGCGCCTCAAGGCCGCGCGAGCGCATCCAGGCTTCCATCTTCGTGCCCCGCGATGCCGGCCCGATGCCGGCCTTCAGGCGCTCCCGCACCAACATCACCGTCAACGACATCAAGGACACGATTTCGCGCTATCTCGGGGTGGAGCGGACGGAACGATCCTTCCAGAGCTTCGAGGAGCAGGAAGGGCGCGCGCTGCCGGGCAACGCGCCGGCAAGCATGGAGACGATACGCTTCTCCGAGCAGCTGTTGGCAAGCGCCGTCGGCTCCTCCTCGGCGCGGCTGATCCTGTCGCTCCTGATCCAGCGCAAGGACGGTTCGGTCAAGGACGCCTTCCGCCTTCTCGACGACGCCTCCGACGCGCTGCAGCACAATCGCGATCTCCTCCAGATCGCGCTCGACCAGATGGAGCAGGGCATCACCGTCTTCGACAGGGATCTGAGGCTGACCTGCTGGAACCGGCAATATCGCGCGCTGTTCGATCTGCCAGACCAACTCGGCCAGGTCGGCGTCTCGCTCGGACAGATCCTGACATTCCTGGCGCGGCGCGGCGATATCCTGCAGCATGAGGAAGCCGGAGTGCTGGACCGCCTGACGACCTTCGGCCAATCCTGGCAGCTCGAGTTGAGGACCAGCGGACGGATCATCGAACTGCGCTCGAACCCGATGCCCGACGGCGGCATCGTGGCCACCTATGCCGACATCACCGCGCGCGTGCATGCCGACGCCGAGCTGAAGCGCATCAACGAGACGCTGGAGCAGCGCGTCGCCGCCCGCACCGGGGAGCTCATGCGGGTCAACGAGGAACTGGCGCAGGCGCAGAAGATCGCGGAGGAAGCCAACCTCGGCAAGACGCGCTTCCTCGCGGCGGCCGGCCACGACATCCTGCAGCCGCTGAACGCCGCGCGGCTCTACTGCTCCTCGCTGATCGAGAAGGCTGGCGCGGGGGAGCCCAGCGAAGCGGCCAGGAACATCGAGTCTTCGCTGGAATCGGTCGAGACCATCCTCGGCATGGTGCTCGACATCTCGCGCCTCGACACCGGCGCGCTGAAGCCTGCCGAGACGGTTTTCCGCCTCGACGAATTGCTGCTCCAGATCGCCACCGACTTCATGCCGATGGCCAAGGCCAAGCGGCTTCGGCTGACCACCGTGCCTTCCTCGCTGATGGTCAAGACCGATCGCAACATGCTCAGGCGCCTGGTGCAGAACCTGGTTTCCAACGCCATCAAATATACGCGCACCGGCCGCATCCTGGTCGGCGTGAGGCGGCGCGGCGAGTTCGCCGAGATCCAGGTGTTCGATTCGGGCATCGGTATTCCCGAGGACAAGCTGAACGCCGTTTTTCGCGAATTCACCCGTCTCGACGAGGGTATCCGCGAGGCGCCGGGGCTGGGGCTCGGCCTGTCGATCGTCGACCGCATTGCGCGGGTGCTGCGGCTGGAACTGCAGCTCGAATCGGTGAAGGGCAAGGGAACGCGCTTCTCCGTCATCCTGCCCGTCACCCACGCCGCTCCGCAGGCCGCGGCCGTCGAGCCGGCGCCGGGCTCCGGTCCCATCTTCGCGCTCTCGGGCCTCTCCGTGCTCTGCGTCGACAACGATCCGCGCATCGTCGAGGGCATGCGCCTGCTGCTCGAAGGCTGGGGCTGCGTGGTCCGCACGGCCGCCGGCTCGGCTATCCTCGACGAACAGATCCCCGTCCGCCCCGATGTGATCCTGGCCGACTATCATCTCGACGGCGAGGACGGGCTCGAACTGATTGCGCGACTGCGCTCGCGCTGGGGACGCGACATGCCGGCCCTTCTCCTGACCGCCGACCGCTCCGAGGAACTGAAAGCGATGGCCGCGCGCATGGAGGTCGGGGTGCTCAACAAGCCGATCAAGCCGGCGGCGCTGCGCGCCATGCTGTCGCGCTACCGCAAGGTGCTGTCGGCAGCGGAGTGAAGGCGGATCAGCCGGCCGCCTGCAGAGGGTCGCCGCCGATCTTGGACAGCAGGATGACGGCCTGCGTGCGGCTGTCGACGCCAAGCTTCTGCAGGATGGCGGAGACATGCGCCTTGACGGTTGCCTCGGAGACGGTGAGCTCATAGGCGATCTGCTTGTTGAGCAGCCCCTCGCCCAGCATTCCGAGCACTCGCGTCTGCTGCGGCGTCAGCGTCTGGATGCGGGCGATCAGGTCGGAAATCTCCGCGTCCGCCTCCACGCCGAGATCAATGCCCTTGGGCGTCGCGATGCCGCCGCCGAGCACCGTCTCGATCCCTCCCCTGATCTCTTCCATGCCGGCGGATTTCGAAATGAAACCGGACGCGCCGAGTTCCAGCGCGCGGCGGATCGTGACCGAATTGTCGTGCGCAGAGACGACGATCACCGGCACCGCGGAATGCAGACCGCGCAACGCCACCAGCGCGGAAAGGCCGCTGGCGCCCGGCATGGACAGGTCGAGCAGGACGAGATCGACATCTTCGTTGGCGATCAGCGCGGATTTCAGGCTTTCGAAATCGCCGGCCTCGATGATGGTCGGGTTACGGCCGATCGTTGCCAGCGCCTGCTTCAGCGCGCCCCGGAAGAGCGGGTGGTCGTCGGCGATGACGAATTTGTATTCCGATTGCACTAAAGCCCTCCCCCGGGCCGCCCGCATCCGTCATTCTGTTATTCTATTCGCGGGCGGCGAACGCCGATTATGCGGGGCCCCCGCGTATTTGCAAGCGGGCGCTGGTTGCAGCGTTCAGTTCACGGTGCGGCCGGCATCCGGGATATCGAGCGAAAAAGCGGGGATGTCGACCTCGAAAGTCGCGCCGTTGCGGTCGCAGAGCGTGTAGCGGCCGACCATGATGCCTGAGGGCGTCGAAAGCGGACATCCGGAAGTGTACTGGAAGCTGTCGCCGGGCTCGAGTTCGGGCTGCTCGCCGACCACGCCCGGCCCGCGCACCTCCTCGACCTTGCCGGTCCCGTCGGTGATGTGCCAGTAGCGCGACAGGAGCTTGACGAACTCGCCGGAATTGTTGGCGATGGTGATCCGATAAGCCCAGACATAGTGGCCGTCCTCCGGGTCGGATCGATCCGGCAGGTAGAAGGGTTCGACACAGACCTCGATATCGCGGGTGACGGCGCGATACATGCTATTGCTTCCTCCGTTCGGAAATTCGCGCAGGCCGGAGCCCCGGTCAACGCCTGACGCGAATGTGAGCGGGCTGCGCTGCCTAAGCCCGGCCTTCGTCGCTATATGGGTCGTCCGGGGAGGAATTCATGCTGGACGGCTGGGCGAGGAGACACATCGATCCGCTGGTCGAGCCGGTCGCGGCCGTTGCGGCGAGACTGGGTATCTCGGCCAACGCGCTCACCGTCCTGTCGTGTCTCGTCGGGCTGGCGGCGGCCGCGGCGATTGCCAAAGGCTGGTTCCTTGCGGGGCTGCTCCTGATCCTCGTCAGCCGCTTCGGCGACGCGCTCGACGGCGCGGTTGCCCGTGCCAAGGGCAAGACGGACCTCGGCGGCTATCTCG
Organism: Rhizobiaceae bacterium; assembly: GCA_051959385.1. Taxonomy (GTDB): domain Bacteria; phylum Pseudomonadota; class Alphaproteobacteria; order Rhizobiales; family Rhizobiaceae; genus Mesorhizobium_L. The sequence goes on from JBQCFH010000495.1 coordinate 6,106, forward strand.
ATATCGTGCTCGATTTCGCCGTCTACGGCGCGGTGCCGTTGGGTTTCGTGCTCGCCGACCCAACGGCCAACGCAGTTGCCGGCGCGGCGCTGATCTTCTGCTTCTACGTCAACGGATCAAGCTTCCTTGCCTATGCAGCCATGGCGGAGCGGCGCAAGCTGTCGACCGCCGCGCGGGGCTCGAAGTCCCTCTATTTCACCACAGGGCTGGCGGAGGCGACCGAGACGATCGCCGCCTTCGCGCTTGCCTGCCTGTTTCCGGCGTGGTTTCCCGTGATCGCATATGTCTTCGCGGCAATGACGCTCTATACGGCGCTTGCGCGCGTCGTGCTGGCGGTGCGGACGTTCCGGTAGACAGGGCCTGTCGGGCCCTAGGCGACCTTCGACAATGCGTGATCGATGTCGGCCATCAGATCGTCCACGTCCTCGAGCCCAACCGAGAGGCGGACCGTTCCCGGATTGATGCCGAGTTCGGCGCGGGCCTCTTCGGAAAGGTTCTTGTGCGTCGTCGTCGCCGGATGGGTGATCAGGCTCTTGGCGTCGCCGAGATTGTTGGAGATGCGCACGATCTCCAGCGCGTTCTGGAAGGCGAAGGCGCCCTTCTTGCCGCCCTTCACGTCGATGCACAGAAGCGTCGAGCCGCCCTTCATCTGCTTCCTGACGATATCGGCCTGCGGATGGTCGGCGCGGCCGGGATAGATGACCTGCTCGACTTCCGGGCGCCCGGCCAGGAAATCGGCGATGCGGGCGGCGTTTCTCGTCTGCTGGGCGACGCGGATCGGCA
>JBQCFH010000496.1:0-2021 GCA_051959385.1 Rhizobiaceae bacterium
GTGCGCATGTTCCGGCTGCCGTTCTCGACGTCGAGCGAGATCTTCGGCACGCCGGCGGCGAGAGCGGCGGCTCCCGTCATGGTCAGGAAGAGGGCAGCGATTACGCAGCCAGAGTTACCTGTCATCCGAACGGCCTCCCTATGCAAATGATCTTCGCGCATCGGCATTCCCATCCAGTAATGCGCTGTCACGATCGGTGAAATACTGCCCTTTTGCGCATTTCGGACACCATATGATCATCGTACGACCTGAACGTGGCCGACTTGCCACCACATTGCGGTATTGAACTGGTTTTTCCCGCCCCAAGAACGATTCTTGCCAATGATGGAAAGGCAGAACCATGTTGAAAAGCGTATTCCTCGCATCCGCGATCACCCTGTCGCTCGCCGCCGGCGCCGGCGCACAGCAGCAGCCGGCGCCTTCCGGCCAGGGCCAGACCCAGCAGGCGCCGAGCACCGGGGTTCCCCAGATCAGCAATGTCGCCGTGGTCGACGTGGATCAGTTGCCGGCCGAGACCAAATCCAAGGTCGACGAATACGTCGCCAAGCAGGGCGAGGAGGGCCTGAAGAAGCTGCGTGCGTCGGTCGATTCCACGCCGGAGGCGAAGTCGGCCCTCGAGCAGAAGGGGATGACGTCGGCGGAGGTCATCGCCGCCAGCCTCGGCAATGACGGCACGCTGACGCTGATCACGAAGAAGAAGGCGAGCTGACGACGGCGAGCCTATGCCGGGGCAGGTTCCGCTTGGGGCGGAACCGCCCGAACTCAGTTGACGACGGCCTGCGCCGCGTTGCTGGCCACCGGCCAGACCTCCAGCGCGCCGCGCACGATCATGTCGAGCGACACGTACAGGATCACCGCGAGGCCCAGATAGGCGATCCAGCGGTGGCGGTGCAGGAGCTTGGCGATGAAGGAGGCGGCGAGGCCCATCAGCGCGATCGACAGAATGAGGCCCGCGGCGAGCACAAGCGGATGGTCGCGCGCCGCCCCCGCGACGGCGAGCACGTTGTCGAGGGACATGGAAAGATCGGCGACCACGATCTGCCACACGGCCTGGCCGAAGGTCTTGCGCTTGATGCCCTGCGCCAGCGCCTCGGCTTCTTCCGCCACCTCCGCGTCGGGATCGTGCGGCGCCTGCCTGAGGTCGCGCCACAGCTTCCAGCACACCCAGAGAAGCAGGAGGCCGCCGGCGAGCAGCAAGCCGAGAATCTTGAGGAATTCCGTCGCCACGACGGCGAAGGCGATGCGCAGCGCCGTCGCGGCGAGAATGCCGATGAGGATGACCTTGCCGCGGTTCGCCTTGGGAAGGCCGGCTGCGGCCAGACCGATGACGACGGCATTGTCGCCCGCCAACACCAGATCGATCGCGATGACTTGAAAAAATGCCGTGATCGCTTCCGGTGTGATGAAGTGCATCCCGCTGTTCATCTCCCGGTGGCCCGGGACCCTTCTCATCGTCTCTTACGCGCCGGAACGCGGTCAAACCCGAAGCGCTAGCCCGCGATCCGGCTTGGCGCCGCACCTCGGTGAAGACCCTCATTGAAGACCCTCGGGGGAAACCTTCGGATCTTCGGCTCTCGAACCGGGGACAATTCGAGCAGGAAGGCCGGGCGCTGCGAAACCCCTCCCCGCGCCGCCTTGCGATCTTGCAATCGCATTTAGGAACCTGTTCATCCGAGCGCAAGGACGGAGGAGTGCGTCATCACCGCACCGAGCCCCTCTTCCGCTACGGTTGAACCTGGTCAACCGGAAGAGGACGGGCCGTGCCGCGGGCGCCCGGCCGCTACCTCAGTTCCGGCTCCGGCAGTTCCGTCACCATTTCGGTCGCCAGCACGCGCGCGTCGGCATGCTCCTGAAGGAGCGAGGCCGGCGCGGCAGCCGTGACCGGGCCGTGCAGCAGCTTGCGGATGACCGCCGACTGCCAGGCCCGGTTCATGTAGATGCGGACCTTGCGGCTCTCGAGGATTTCCTTCATGCCGACGGTGACGGCGAATTCCGGGATGCGGTCGATATTGCCGCGCGCC
>JBQCFH010000497.1:0-4081 GCA_051959385.1 Rhizobiaceae bacterium
GGTGCGCGAGCGCATCGGCCCCGTCGCCGCCTTCAAATCCGTCCTCACGGTGAAGCGCCTGCCCAAGACCCGCTCCGGCAAGATCCTGCGCGGCACGATGCAGAAGATCGCCGACAAGGAGGAATGGACCATGCCGGCGACCATCGACGATCCGGTGATCCTGGACGAGATCACGGTGGCGCTGGCCGACAGGGGGCTCGGGATCTGAGGCTGAGGTTTGCACCGGACGCTCGTCTACGAAAACCTCGAGAGGTGAGCGGTCGGTAGAGGAACCTTATGGGTGATGCACCCCCTCTCCGCCTCGCATCGCTCGGCCCCACAACCCCTGGAGGGGGCGAGGACGGGGTGCGGCGCGCAGACGCCCGTCCTCTCCCTCACGAATGTGGGGGAGAGGTGCCGTGCCCCGGGTCCGGCCTTTGGCCGGCCCGAGGACAGGGTCCGCGAGGCGGAGAGGGGGATTTCATTTATTGAAGCTCACTTCCCAAGGTTGACCCACCCGCCGCATCGGGCCTATGCCGCAGCCATCAAACGGCATCGCGAAAACAGGAGCGGACATGGCACTCGAAGGCAAGACGGCGATCGTAACCGGCGCGGCGGGCGGCATCGGCTACGCGGTAGCCGAGCGCTTCCTGGAGGAAGGCGCGAAGGTCGTGATCGCCGATTTCGACACCGAGAAAGGGGCTAAGGCGGCGAAGACGCTAGGCGCTAATGGCTCCGTGCGCTTCATCCGGACCGATGTCGGCGATGCCGGCCAGGTCGCCGGGATGGTCGAGGAGGCCGTGTCTGCCTTCGGCGAGATCGACATTCTGGTCAGCAATGCCGGCATCGTCCACGGCGCCGACTTCCTCGACATCGCCGAAGCGGATTTCGACCGCGTGCTGCGCGTCAACCTGAAAGGCGTCTTCCTGACCGGCCAGGCGGTGGCGCGGCGCATGGCCGAGCGCGTCCGTGCCGGCGGCCCCGCCGGCACCATCATCAACATGTCCTCGGTCAACGCCGTCTTCGCCATCCCCACGCAGGTGCCCTATTCGGTCTCCAAGGGCGGCGTGAACCAGCTGACCAAGGTGATGGCGCTGTCGCTCGCGCCCTATGGCATCCGCGTCAACGCCATCGGCCCCGGCTCGATCATGACCGACATCCTGAAGGCGGTGGCCAACGACAAGGCGGCGATGGACAGGATCATGATGCGCACGCCGCTCGGCCGTATCGGCGACCCGGCCGAGATCGCCTCGATCGCCGCCTTCCTCGCCTCCGACGACGCCAGCTACATCACCGGCCAGACCATCTATGCCGATGGCGGCCGCCTGCCGCTGAACTACACGGTGCCGGTGAAGAACGGCTGACGGCCCGCGCCCTCCCGAAGAGGCAGGTCGCCGGGGAAACGTCCCCTCCCCTCAAAGGCGGCGCATATGATTTGGCGCGGCGGCCGCTGCACCGCCGTCATCCTCGGGCTTGTCCCGAGGATCTGCCGTGGGCGCTGCGGCTATCGTTACAGAAGACCGGTTTCCTCCTCCTTGACCGGGGAGTCTCGATCGCCTCTCTCGCAGCAGATCCTCGGGACGAGCCCGAGGATGACGGCCGCGCGCATACCCGATTCCGAGCTCACAATTTCATACGTAATCATCCTGGACCCTCCTGACAGAAAGCTGTCAGGGGCACTGTGCGATGATCCTCCTGCTCAACGAGGAACAGGAGATCGGACAATGAACCCGCTCAGCTTTGCGCCGATAGCCGCCATCGGCCGCTACGCCGCCAATCTTCGCGCGCTGCGCGAGGATATCCGCACCGAACGCATCCTGAACTCCCTGCCCGCCGACATCCGCAAGGACATCGGCTGGCCGGAGATCTATGCCGGTCGCCGGCCGTGGCAGCGGCTGGACTAGGCGGTGCAGGCGGCCATGGAAGGCGTCCGCACTGACAGGCTCCTGACATATCGCTGTCAGGAGCCTCGTGTCATGATAGTGTCAGGAGGGTCGCCACATGGCTTTTTCGATGAAGTTCCTGTCGCACGGGGCCCGGGGCTGAGATGCGCCGCGCCGACCGCCTCTTCCAGATCGTCCAGCACCTGCGCGGCGGTCGGCTCGTCACCGCGCGCGTGCTCGGCGAGCGCCTCGAAGTCTCGGAGCGCACGATCTACCGCGACATCGCCGATTTGCAGTCGACCGGGGTGCCGATCGATGGCGAGGCCGGCGTCGGCTATATACTGCGCGAAGGCTTCGACCTTCCGCCGCTGATGTTCACGCGCGATGAAATCGTCGCCCTCGTCGCCGGCGCCCGCATGGTGCGCGCCTTCGGCGGCGCGGCGATGGCGCGGGCGGCGGAGGAGGCGCTGGTCAAGATCGGCGCCGTGCTGCCCGACAGCGAGAAATCGCGCATCGCCCAGACCAGCATCTTCGCGCCGAGCTACGTCGTCTCCGACAATGTCCGCAATGTCATCGACGTCCTGGAGCGCTCGGTCGAGCGCCGCGAGGTGATGCGGCTCGATTACCGCGACGAGGCGGGCCGCCAGACCGAACGCGACGTGCGCCCGCTCGGCCTCTGGTTCTGGGGCAAGGTGTGGACGCTCATCGCCTGGTGCGAGATGCGCGACGATTTCCGCGCCTTCCGCATCGACCGCATCGCCGGCCTCGACAATGCCGGCCGCACCTTCCGGCCGGAGCGCGGCAAGACGCTCACCGACTTCTACCGCACGGTCGAGGTCTGGGAGCGCTCCCCTCCGGTCGACAAGGCGGGGTAGGAGGGCACACGGCTCCGAGTGGGCAAAATGTTGTCGACCCCCTCACCAATTTGCTTCGCAAATCACCTCTCCCCCGCTCGACGGGGGAGAGGAGTCGCCGGCTGTAGTCGCAAGCACCCCTCCTCTCCCCTTTTGAGGGGGAGAGGTGCCGAGCGAAGCGAGGCGGTGAGGGGGTAGTTCAATTGCCGGACGCGAGTACCTTGAAGGACACGCCGCAGCAGCAGCCGAGCCCTATTCCTCGTCGGCTTCCGGCGCCTTCTTCATCGAGGAGAGCTTGGCGAACACCGCATCGGCGTCGAGTTCCTCGTCCTCCTTCTTCTTCTCGTCGGCGGCGGGAAGTTTCTCGGTGACGGAGGCGGGCAGCAGCGTGTCGCCGACCGGCGCGGCGGGCTGCGGCTGGCCGCGCGAGGCGCGCTGCACCTCCATGTCGAGATCGATCTGCGAGCACAACCCCAGCGTCACCGGGTCGAGCGGCTGCAGATTGGCGGAGTTCCAGTGCGTGCGCTCGCGGATCTGCTCGATGGTCGACTTGGTGGTGCCAACGAGGCGGGAAATCTGCGCATCCTTCAATTCGGGATGGTTGCGCACCAGCCAGAGGATCGCGTTCGGCCGGTCCTGCCGCTTCGATAGCGGCGTGTAGCGCGGCCCCTTGCGCTTGGATTCGGGCACGCGCACCTTCGGCTCGAGGAGCTTGAGCTTGCGGTTCGGATCGGCCTCGGCGGCCGCGATCTCGTCGCGGCGGAGCTGACCGTTCATGATCGGGTCGAGACCCTTGATGCCCTGGGCCGATTCGCCGTCGGCGATGGCGCGCACCTCGAGCGGATGCAGATTGCAGAACTGTGCGATCTGCTCGAAGGAGAGTGCGGTATTGTCGACGAGCCAGACGGCTGTCGCCTTGGGCATGAGAAGCTGGTTGGCCATAAAGATAATATCCTCTCGTTCGCCCGCGTCCCTGGCGCGGGCGGTGGGCGTAGCCACCATGTTGGGAAATCACTCTCGATATAGAGGCATTCGGTGCGCTCCGCAACGAATTCCGGCGACGCAGTGCATGCTGATCGCGCTTCGCTCGCCTGAAGGTGCGGGGATGCGGAAACGTGGACAGGATCGCGCCTGGCAGCTTGCCGAACCGGTAATCTTCCGGGCTTTCCGCATTTTTTCTGCGCCGCTCCTGTCCACGCTTTCCGGTTCTGGCCGATAATCCCCCTCGGCAGCTTGCTGGCGGGAACGGGTATGCGCAACCGGCTATCCAGGCAAGTGTGGCGCCGGAGAGAACCCCGAGCGGTGGGCGGGCATCTCCGGCCCGGACCGGATCCCGTGTGCTCGCGTCCTTTATGGTGAGCTTGT
>JBQCFH010000498.1:0-10034 GCA_051959385.1 Rhizobiaceae bacterium
AAGAGGGGACGAGTACTCGCCGCCGCCATCCTTGCGCTCGGCGCCGCGGCGGGCGCAAACGCCGCCGAAATGCCCGACAGGTCGCGCTTCGGCTGGTTCGACGGCGACTGGTCGCTGACCCTCGGGGTTTCGACCTATGCCGAACCGGAATTCGAGGGGGCGTCGAGCTACCATTTCGGCGTGATGCCGCTGGTCTCCTTCGCCCGGCAGGGCACGGCGACGCGTTTCTCCTCGCGCAACGACAACATCTCGATCGGCTTCGTCGATACGGGCGATTTCCGCGCCGGCTTGACGGGCAAATTCATCCTCCCGCGCGATTCGAGCGATTACCGCGCGCTGAGAGGGCTGCACGACGTCGATTTCGGCGGCGAGCTCGGCCTCTTCGCCGAATACTATCCGCTCGACTGGATGCGGGTCCGCGGCGAGGTGCGCAAGGGCATCGTCACGCATGACGCGGTGGTCGGCGACCTCGCCGTCGACGCCTTCACCAATCTCACGCCGGTGCTGCAAATATCCGGCGGTCCGCGCCTTTCCGCCGCCACGGCCGACTATTTCAGGACCTATTACGGAGTAAGCCCGGCGGAGTCGGTGGCGAGCGGCCTTACCGCCTATTCGCCCGGCGGCGGCCTCAAATCGGCCGGCTTCGGCGGCGCGCTCACCTGGAAGACGACCGACAAGGTGACGTCCAGCCTGTTCGGCGAATACCAGCACCTGCTCGGCCCGGCGGCGGATTCCAGCATCGTCGAGGAGCGCGGCTCGCGCCACCAATTCCTGCTCGGGGTGTCGGCCACCTACCGCTTCTATTTCTCGCGGCGGTGAATTCGAGATTCACCGCAGCCCGACAAGGCGCGAGTCAACTGGGTGGCGGGTAATGTTGACGATCCGGATTTCACCCGCTTCCCCTTCAGGCTTTCCAATCGCCGCCTGGTCCTCTAAAAGCCGCGGCATGACACTATATTCGCGCCTTGCAGCGATACGAATTACCGGCCCGGCCTTGCGGGCGGCCTGAGGCCGCCGGCGGGTCCGGGAGATTTTCGCTTTCCGCGCATATTCCGCTTCGAGATGATGATCGCGCGCGGCCTCGGGCCGTCGCCGCATAGTGGCCAGAACGATGAACGACACGTCCGAAAAAATCGACTATTCCAAGACGCTCTACCTGCCCAAAACCGACTTCCCGATGCGCGCCGGCCTGCCGGAGAAGGAGCCGCAACTCGTCGAGCGCTGGGAGAAGATGGACCTCTACCTGCGCCTGCGCGAGGATGCCGCCGGCCGCCCGAAATACGTGCTCCACGACGGCCCGCCTTACGCCAACGGCAACATCCATATCGGCCATGCGCTGAACAAGGTGCTGAAGGACGTCATCACGCGCTCCTTCCAGATGCGCGGCTACGATTCCAACTACGTGCCCGGCTGGGACTGCCACGGCCTGCCGATCGAATGGAAGATCGAGGAGCAGTACCGCGCCAAGGGCAAGGAGAAGCCGGACTTTTCAGACGGCAAGGCCATCAACGCCTTCCGCGACGAATGCCGCGCCTTCGCCCGGCACTGGATCGAGGTGCAGACCGGCGAGTTCAAGCGGCTCGGCGTCATCGGCGATTTCAAGAACCCTTACCTGACGATGGATTTCCACGCCGAGGCGCGCATCGCCGGCGAATTGATGAAGTTCGCCATGTCCGGCCAGCTTTATCGCGGCTCCAAGCCGGTGATGTGGAGCGTGGTGGAGCGAACGGCGCTGGCCGAGGCCGAGGTCGAGTACCAGGACTACGAGAGCGACACGATCTGGGTGAAGTTCCCGGTGGTTAGCGATGACATGGTTCGCGGCGTCCGTAACGCAGAGCCCACTTGGTACAACGTGCCACTGGATGAATTGACAGGTTTGCCAGATCCGGAGATTGAAAGGGAAACGCTGGCTCCAAGCAGCCTCGTGGGAAGTGATGTCGTCATCTGGACGACAACTCCATGGACGATCCCCGGCAACCGAGCCGTCTCTTTTTCTCCGCGCATCGAATATGGCCTATACGAGGTTACCGCTGCGGAGAACGATTTCGGCCCCCGGCCCGGCGAGAAGCTGATCTTCGCCGACAAGCTGGCGGAAGAGTCTTTTGCCAAGGCCAGGCTGCAATACAAGCGCCTGCGCGGTGTCGGCGGTGACGAATTGGCCTCGCTGACCTTGGCGCATCCGCTGGCGGGTTGGCACCCGTCCCCCTCATCCGGCCCTTCGGGCCACCTTCTCCCCGTTGGGGAGAAGAGCGAGGCGGCGGCGCGGGCGACCTCCTCTCCCCCACGGGGATAGGGTGGCTCGCGCAGCGAGCCGGGTGAGGGGGCAGGTCAATCCTACTCCTTCCCCGTCCCCCTTCTCCCCGGCGACCATGTCACCGACGACGCCGGCACGGGCTTCGTTCACACGGCTCCCGGCCATGGCCGCGAGGACTTCGACGCGTGGATGGACCACGCGCGCGAGCTGGAGGCGAGGGGGATCGATACCCGCATTCCCTTCACCGTCGACGACGCCGGCTTCTTGACCAAGGACGCGCCGGGCTTCGGTCCCGATCGGCCGGGCGGCGCCGCGCGCGTCATCGACGACAACGGCAAGAAGGGCGACGCCAACAAGGCCGTCATCGACGCGCTGATCGCGAAGAACATGCTCTTCGCCCGCGGCCGGCTGAAGCATTCCTACCCGCATTCCTGGCGTTCCAAGAAGCCCGTCATCTTCCGCAACACGCCGCAGTGGTTCGTGCACATGGACAAGGAACTGGGGGGATATGGGCTCGCGCCCACCTCCCCCTTGGGGGGAGGTCGCGCCGAAGGCGCGGGTGGGGGTACGGAAGACTCTTCGACCCCCACCCCGGCGCTGCGCGCCGACCCTCCCCATAAGGGGGAGGGTAAGGGGCAGCCCGACACACTCCGTTCGCGTGCCCTTGCCGCCATCGACGCGACGCGCTTCGTGCCCCCGGCCGGCCAGACGCGGCTGCGCTCGATGATCGAGGAGCGGCCGGACTGGGTGCTGTCACGCCAGCGCGCCTGGGGCGTGCCGATCGCCGTCTTCGCCGATGCCGACGGCAACGTACTGAAGGACGAGGCCGTCAACGCCCGCATCCTCGACGCTTTCGAGAAGGAGGGCGCGGACGCCTGGTTCGCCGACGGCGCGCGCGAGCGCTTCCTCGGTTCGCGCGCCAACGAGCCCTGGCACCGCGTCCGCGACATCCTCGACGTCTGGTTCGATTCCGGCTCGACCCACGCCTTCACGCTCGAGGACCGGCCGGACCTGAAATGGCCGGCGGACGTCTATCTCGAAGGCTCGGACCAGCATCGCGGCTGGTTCCATTCCTCACTGCTGGAAAGCTGCGGCACGCGCGGCCGCGCGCCCTACGACACCGTCATCACCCATGGCTTCACCATGGACGAGAACGGCCGCAAGATGTCGAAATCGCTGGGCAACACGGTCGTGCCGCAGGATGTGATGATGCAGTCGGGCGCCGACATTCTGCGCCTCTGGGTCATGACCACCGACTATTGGGAGGACCAGCGCCTCGGCAAGAACATCCTGCAGACCAACATCGACGCCTACCGCAAGCTCAGGAACACCATCCGCTGGATGCTGGGCACGCTCGCCCATGACGAAGGCGAGGAGGTGCCGCTGACGAAAATGCCGGAACTCGAGCGGCTGATGCTGCATCGGCTGGCCGAGCTCGACCAGATCGTGCGCAAGGGCTACGACGCCTTCGACTTCAAGCGCATCACCCGCGCGCTGCTCGATTTCATGGTGGTCGAGCTTTCCGCCTTCTATTTCGACATCCGCAAGGACGCGCTTTACTGCGATGCCCCGTCGAGCGTCCGCCGCAAGGCGTCCGTCGAGGTGGTCCGCCATCTCTTCGATTGCCTGGTGAAGTGGCTCGCGCCGATGCTGCCCTTCACCACGGAGGAGGCGTGGCTCGACCGTCATCCCGATGCGGCTTCCGTCCATCTGGAGCAGTTCCCCGGGATCCCGGCGGATTGGAGAGACGACGCGCTCGCCTCGAAATGGGAGAAGATCCGCATGGTCCGCCGCGTCGTCACCGGCGCGCTGGAGATCGAGCGCGCCAAGAAGACGATCGGCTCCTCGCTCGAGGCCGCGCCGGTGCTCCACATCTCCGACGATGCGCTGCGCGCGCTGGTCGAAAGCGTGGACATGGCGGAGGTTTGCATCACCAGCGCGATCGAGGTGACGGCGCGGCCGGCGCCGGAAGGCGCCTTTGCCCTTGACGATGTGGCGGGCGTGGCCGTCGAGTTCCGCCGCGCCGAGACGCTCGGGCTGGTGAAATGCGCCCGTTCCTGGCGCTATACGGACGATGTCGGCTCCGACGGGGACTTCCCGGACGTCTCGGCGCGGGATGCGGCCGCGCTGCGGGAACTCGCCGCGCTCGGACGCCTGTGACGCGCGGCGCCTCCGTGCCCGGTCGGCCGTCCGGAGCGCGATTTTGTGGGCGAGCGCGGGCTTGCCGTTGCCCGTGCCGGCTCGTTGCGCTAAAAGCCGGCCGAGGATGACGCCTCGCCGGGCGTCATGTTGTTGCCGGATTCGCCGGTCAAATCGCGGGCGTCGCGGGATGAAATCCGGGCGACGGGTGAGAGGCTGAAGAGCTTGAAACAGTTTGCCGGGTCCTGCGCGACCTCTTCACGGATGGCGCTTTCCGCCTCGGTCGGTGCAGCGTGCCTGTTGCTCGCCGGCTGCATGGGCTCGCCCACCTACGGCACCGGCACGCCCGCCGACAAGCAGCTTCTGGACGACGTGACCGGCATGATCACCCTCACGCCGAAGGAAACCAAGCATATCGACCACAAGCCGCGCCCCGAACTGGTGAGGCCCGCCAAGAGCGAGGTCGCCGTATTGCCGCCGCCCCAGGACGATCTGGCCACCTCCGCCAATCCGCAATGGCCGGAATCGCCGGAGGCCCGGCGCACCAGGCTGAGGGCCGAGGCGACCGCCAACCAGGCCAATCCGGACTACGATCCTCAGGTCGCCGGCCCGACTTCGTCGGCCTCCGAACCCACTCTCGTGCGCACGCGAGGGACCGGCGTCTCTCTCACGGGCGGCGGTCCCGATTCCGGGATAAACCAGAGCGCCGAATTCAAGCGGCGCATGGCGATCAACAAGCAAGGCAGCGAGACCGAGCGGCGCTACCTGAGCGAGCCGCCGCTTACCTACCGCCAGCCCGCCGCGACGGCGCCGACGGGCGAGCTCGGCGAGGACGAGTGGCGCAAGGAGAAGGACCGGAAGAAGGCTGCGCTGGCAGGCAAGAAAACCGGCTTCCAACTCAGCGACCTCTGGCCGTTCTGACGGCGGCTTGACTGGACGATCGCGGCCGCTCAGCTCCGCCTCTCGCGAAAGAAGCCCTTGAGCAATTCGGCCGATTCCCGCTCGCCGAAGCCGGAATAGATGTCCGGCGCGTGGTGGCATGTCGGCTGGCTGAAGAACCGCGGGCCGTTGACGACCGCGCCGCCCTTCTCGTCCAGCGCGCCGAAATAGAGACGGCGCACGCGGGCGAACGAAATGGCGCCGGCGCACATGGCGCAAGGTTCGAGCGTCACGAAGAGATCGGCATCGTCGAGCCGTTCGCTGTTAAGCGCCGCGCAGGCCGCGCGGATCGCCAGCATCTCGGCATGCGCCGTCGGGTCGGCGAATTCCCTTGTCCGGTTGCCGGCCCTGGCGATGACCTCACCGCCGCGCACGACGACCGCGCCGACGGGCACCTCGCCGCGCGCGCCGGCTGCATGCGCTTCCTCCAGCGCGATCTCCATATAGCCGCTCTGTCGCACGTCTTCCGTATCCGTTTCCTCTCGCCTGCCGGGACCTGACCTGATAGTTACCCGCCCGGAAAGGCGATGGCCATATGGACGACAGGAAGAAGACGCGAGGCGACCAAAGACGCCCAACACTCCGCTCTGCAAGGGAGAGCGCGAAGCGGGGTGCAGGGCGCCCGATCTCCCCCCTTGTGGGGGAGATGTCGGCGAAGCCGACAGAGGGGGGCGCTGTCCCGTCGAACTCTCCGCGCCCTGACATCGTGGCCAAACGCAAGGGTAAACGCCCTTCGTTGCCCCCCTCTGCCCTGCCGGGCATCTCCCCCACAAGGGGGGAGATCAGCCAAGGCTCCGAGCGCCTCGCCAAGCGCCTCGCCCGCGCCGGCATTTCCTCGCGCCGCGAGGCGGAAGCGCTGATCGCGGCGGGTCGGGTGCGTGTCAACGGCGCGGTGCTTGCCTCGCCCGCCTTCAATGTCGGGCCGCAGGACAGGATCGAGGTAGACGGGACGCCGATCCCGGCGATCGAGCGCACGCGCCTCTTCCTCTTCCACAAGCCGGCGGGCGTGGTCACGACCAACCGCGATCCCGAAGGCCGCAGGACGGTTTTCGACTGCCTGCCCGAGGGCCTGCCGCGCCTGATGACGGTCGGCCGGCTCGACATCAACACGGAGGGGCTGCTCCTCCTCACCAATGACGGCGGCTTGGCGCGCGTCCTGGAGCTGCCCTCCACCGGCTGGCTGCGGCGCTATCGCGCCCGGGTCCATGGCAGGGTCGAGCCGGAGGCGCTCGCCGGCCTAAGCGAGGGGATCGCAGTCGACGGTGTGTTCTATGGCGCGATCGAGGCGGCGCTCGACCGCGAGCAGGGCTCGAACGCCTGGCTGACGCTCGGCCTGCGCGAGGGCAAGAACCGCGAGGTCAAGAACGTCCTCGGCGCGCTCGGCCTCGATGTCACCCGTCTCATCCGCATCTCCTATGGCCCCTTCCAGCTCGGCGAACTCGGCGAAGGCGAGGTGCTCGAATTGAAGGGCCGGCTGCTCCGCGACCAGCTTGGCGAGCGGCTGATCGAGGAATCCGGCGCCAATTTCGACGCGCCGGTGGTGAAGCCCTTCTCGAACAAGCCGGTCCGCGCCGGCCGGGAGCCGGGCGAAAAGCGGCCGACGCGCGCGCCGGAGCCCCGCGTCGAGGAAGGGGGCCTCGTCCGCAACCGCAAGAAGCTTCGCGAGAAGCGGCGCGAGGAGGCGCTCGACCGCCTGCAGACGGCGCGGCCCTCGCGCTTCGAGAAGAAGCGGCCGGAGGGGAAACGGCCGGAGGAGAAAAAGCGCGATGCGCCCGCCCGCCCGCGCTCGTCCAATGTCTGGATGGCGCCGGGAGCAAGGCCGGTGGGGAAGAGCGCGCTTTCCTCCCCCCACAGGGGGGAGGCGTCGCCCCCCGGGTCCGGCCTTTGGCCGGCCCGAGGGCAGGCTCCGGCGACGGAGGGGGAGCGCAAAAAGGGCACTGGACGCAACAAGAGCCCGAGCACTTCATCCAGCACCCCACCCCCGGCCTCCGGCCGGACCCTCCCCCCAAAGGGGAGGGAAAAGCCGGCGTCACGGCCGGTGGCCTCCTCTCCCCGACGGGAAGTGGGTGGCTTGCGCAGCAAGCCGGGTGAGGGGGGAAATCGCAGCCGCCAGCGCAAACCCTCCGGCCCGCGCAAGCCGAAGAAAGACTGATGCGCATCGTCGGAGGGGAGTTGCGCGGCCGTGCGCTTGCCGCGCCTCGGTCGAACGCCATCCGGCCAACGAGCGACCGCACGCGCGAGGCCGTCTTCAACGTGCTCGCCCACCGCTTCGAAGACCGGCTGGAAGGCGCGCGCGTGCTCGATCTCTTCGCCGGCACCGGCGCGCTCGGGCTGGAAGCGTTATCGCGCGGCGCTTCCTTCTGCCTCTTCGTCGAGGAATCGGCCGAGGGCCGCGGCCTGATCCGCGAGAACATCGAGACCTTCGGGCTGCAGGGCCGCACGAAAATATTCCGTCGCGACGCCACGCGCCTCGGCGAGATCGGCACGATGCAACCCTTCGGCCTGCTTTTCGCCGATCCGCCCTATGGCAGGGCTTTGGCGGGCAAGGCGCTGCAGGCGGCGCGCGCCGGCGGCTGGCTGCGGCAAGGCGCGCTCTGCGTCGTCGAGGAGGCCGCCGGCGCGCCTTTCGATGCCGGAGCGGGCTTGACGCCGATCGAACGCCGCCAATATGGCGATACGGCCGTCTATTTTCTGGAAGCCGCCTGATTGCTGCCGGCTTCTCCCCTATGACGGATAGTTCACCTCCCGTGTGCGCGGCCGGCCGATAGGCTGCCGCCACGAATTCCAGGGAAAGGCCGATGAGCGAAGACAAGGAAAACGTCCGCGGGCTGCGTCGCGCCCTGCTCGGCTCGATGCTTGGCCTGGCCATCGCCATGTCCGGCATTTCGCCCGTATCGGCGAAGGAGGACAGTTCTCCCAAGGTCTCCGATTTCATGCTCCAGAACGGGCTGGAGGTCGTCGTCATCCCGGATCATCGCGCGCCGGTCGTAACCCATATGATCTGGTACAAGGCCGGAAGCGCCGACGAGGTCGCCGGCAAGTCGGGCATTGCCCATTTTTTCGAGCATCTGATGTTCAAGGGCACGAAGAACCATCCGCCCGGCGCGTTTTCGCAAAAGGTGGCGGAGATCGGCGGGCAGGAGAACGCCTTCACCTCGTATGACTACACCGCCTTCTTTCAGCAGGTCGCCCCCTCGGCGCTCGAGACCATGATGCGCTTCGAGGCCGACCGCATGCGCAACCTCACCCTCACCGATGCCGTCATCGGTCCCGAGCGCGACGTGATCCTCGAGGAACGCCGCATGCGCGTCGACAACAATCCGGGCTCGGTGCTGGACGAGGAGGTCAACGCCACCCTCTACCAGAACAGTCCCTATCGTTATCCGGTGATCGGCTGGCGCCAGGAGATCAAGAAGCTCAATCGCGAAGACGCGATCGCCTTCTACAACCACTTCTACGAGCCCAACAACGCGGTCGTCGTCGTGGCCGGCGATGTCGATCCCGATACCGTGAAGAAATATGCCGAGGAGACCTATGGCAAGGTGCCGCGCGGGGCCGAACTCCCGCCGCGCAACCGGCCGCAGGAGCCGGAGCAGAACACGAGGCGCACCGTCACGTTGAACGACCCGCGCGTCACCGTGCCGAGCTTCAACAAGAAATGGGTGGTGCCCTCCTATGAGAGCGCCGCGCCCGGCGTGGCCGAGTCGCTCGATCTTCTCGCCGAAATCCTAGGCGGGGGCGTGGGCAGCCGGCGCATCCAGGACCGGCTCGTGGAGAAGGGCATCGCCGCTTCGGCCGGCGCCTATTATCAGGGCACGGCGCTCGATCCGTCCAGCTTCGGCGTCTACGGATCGCCGCTCGGCCGCGCCAAGCTGGCCGATGTGGAGAAGGCGACCGACGCCGAGATCGCACGCATCGCCAAGGACGGCGTTTCCGAAGACGAACTGGCCAAGGCCAAGAAGCGCTTCGTGCGCGGCATGGTCTTCGCCCGCGACAACCAGGCCGGCATGGCGCGGCTCTACGGCGCGACGCTGGCGACCGGCGGCACCGTCAAGGATGTCGAGGAGTGGCCTCAGCGCATCAATGCCGTCACCGCCGAACAGGTCAAGGAGGCGGCGAAATATCTGGACCCCTCGCGTTCCGTGACGGGATACCTGTTGCCTCCCGAGCAGGAGACGAATTAGGGCCTGTTGACGTTCAGCACGTGAGCCGTGATGGAGACCAAAATGACCGTATGGAAGGAGAAAAGCGCAAGGAAGTGTCGATCACTTTCGAGCATTTTCGACGTAGCAGACGGTCATTTTCGCTCCACCCCTTCGGGGCGCGGCGGCTTTGGCCGGTGGGTTCGTCGAAAGCCCCTTGTGGAGGGTAAACTCCACGGCGGGCCTTTCTCCTGCCCACCGGCCAAATCCGCGTCGCGTCACGGCCACGCGATGAATGTCAACAGGCCCTGGATGCCGGTTCCAATGAAATCGCCCTCGCTCGGCGCGGTCTTCGCCGCGCGCCTGCTGGCGCTCGCCCTTGCCCTATGCTGGCTGTCGGCTCTCGCCGGCCAGGCCGCCGCTTCCGTCTCGATCCAGGACGTCACGTCGAAGAAGGGCATCCACGCCTGGCTGGTCGAGGACTATTCCGTCCCGATCGTCACCATCCGCTTCGCCTTCGCCGGCGGCACGACGCAGGATCCCGACGGCAAGGAAGGGCT
>JBQCFH010000499.1:0-8924 GCA_051959385.1 Rhizobiaceae bacterium
GCCCTCGCCGCCGCTCCGATCGGGACGTCTACCGCCGTCCTGAGCTTCGGCATCGCCGCCGGCCTCAGCCCCGGCCTCAGCGCGGGATCGTTGATCGTGGGCTCCGAAGTGTCGTTCGCCGGAACTGTCTACCCGACCGACACGGCGTGGCGGCGGCTTCTGGTTGACCGCTGCGGTACCGAGGCAAGCGAGGGGCCGGTGCTCTCGACCGGCACGCCCATTCTGGCCGCGGCGGACAAGCAAGCGCTTTTTGCCGAGACTGGCGCCCTGGCCCTCGACATGGAATCCGGCATTGCCGCAGCTTTCGCCGCCCAGTCCGGCCGGCGTTGCGCGGTGCTGCGCGCCGTCGCGGACTCCGCCGACCGGGACGTCCTGCCGCTTGCGGTCGAAGGCATGGGAGAAGACGGATCGGTCCGTCCCCGGCCGATCCTGAGAGGACTGCTCCAGCGTCCGGCGACACTGCCGGCCCTGCTGCATGTCACGATGGACGTGGTGCAGGCCCGCCGGCGTCTCTCAAGGGTGAGACAATTGCTTGGCCCCGATTTCGGCGTGGCGGATTTGGGCTAGTTTTTCGGCGACATGCGCATCGAAAACGTCGTCCGCCGGCCTTTGCCCGTCGAGCGGAATGTCGGGGACCATGCTGCCCTCGGTTTCCAGCCCGCGGAGCTTCACCGCGAGCGCTTTCAAGGGATGCCGCACGGCGTCGTTGACCGCCGTCGCCTCATATCCCGAATGCACCATGCAGTTGGCGCATTTCTCGTAATTGCCGGTGCCGTACGCGTCCCAGTCCGTCTCGTCCATCAGTTCCCGGAAGGACGACGCGTAGCCTTCCCCGAGCAGATAGCACGGGCGCTGCCAGCCGAAGATGTTGCGGGTCGGATTGCCCCACGGCGTGCAGTGATATTGTTGTTTGCCGGCGAGGAAATCGAGGTAGAGCGAGGATTGGTTGATCGGCCATTTCCGCCCGCGGCTGCCACGCCTGAAGATGGCGCGGAACAGTTTTCTCGTGCGCCTGCGGCTGAGGAAATGCTCTTGGTCGGGAGCGCGCTCGTAGGCATAGCCCGGCGATACGGTGATGCCGTCCACGCAAAGCTCCTTCATGCGGTCGAAAAAGTCGGCCACCGCTTCAGCGTCGGCCCCGTCGAAAAGCGTGCAGTTGATGCTGACGCGGAAGCCGCGAACCTTGGCCCTGAGGATGGCGGCGACCGCCCTCTCATAGACGCCGCTCTGGCAGACCGAGCGGTCGTGCATTTCCTGATCGCCGTCGAGGTGGACGGACCAGGAAAAATAGGGGCTTGGCTCGAAATCCGGGAGCTTTTTCTCCATCAGCAGGGCGTTGGTGCACAGATAGACATATTTTCGCCTCTCGATCAGGCCCCGGACGATTTTCGGCATCTCCCGATGCAGGAGCGGCTCGCCGCCCGCGATCGAGACGACGGGAGCCCCGCATTCGTCGGCCGCGGCGAGGCACTCCTCGACCGAAAGCCGCTGGTTGAGGATGGGAGCCGGGTAATCGATCTTGCCGCAACCCGCGCAGGCCAGGTTGCATCGGAAGAGCGGCTCGAGCATCAGCACCAGCGGGTAGCGCTTGCGGCCCGCGAGGTGCTGGCGCCCGACATACATCCCCACGCTGATCATTTGACGGAGCGGGATACCCATTGCTTCCTTCCCGGTTCTGGCGTTGAGATTTTCGGCCGAAAGCCGGCGGCTCCCGTAGTGGTCACACTGCCGCTAATTCCTCCGGCAGCTTGAATTGGATGTTCTCGACGCGGCCGATCATGGTCGAGACCTCGAGCTGGCCGCAATGTTCGCCGAGCGCATCGATGACGTCGCTGACGAGCGCCTCGGGCGCCGAGGCGCCGGCGGTGATGCCGATCGCGCGCGCGCCGGCCAGCCATTCGGGCGCTACATCGCGGCTGTCGCCGACCAGGTAGCTCGGCGTGCCGGTCGATTCTCCGATTTCCCGCAAACGGTTCGAATTGGAGCTGTTGCGAGCGCCGACCACGAGCAGAACGTCGACCATGCCGCAGAGGTCGCGCACGCCGCGCTGCCGGTTCTGGGTGGCGTAGCAGATGTCCCTTGTCTCCGGCCCCTGAAGATCGTTGAAGCGTGCCGCGAGCGCGGCGATGATGCCCTTCGTGTCGTCGACGCTGAGCGTGGTCTGCGTGATATAGGCGACCGGCGTATCGGGATGGATGTCGAGCCCAAGCACATCCTCCTCGCTTTCGACCAGATGCAGCTTTCCGTCCACCCGTCCGGTCGTACCCTCCACTTCCGGGTGGCCGGCATGCCCGATCAGCAGGACCTCACGCCCTTGGGCTGCATAGCGGTTGCCCTGGCTATGCACCTTGCTGACCAGCGGGCAGGTCGCGTCGATGATGTGCAGGCCACGCCCCTCCGCCTCGCATTGGACGCTTCGCGGGACCCCGTGCGCGCTGAAGATCGTCACCGCGCCCGCCGGAACCTCGGCAAGCTCCTCGACGAAGATCGCACCCTTCCGGCGCAAGGCGTCGACGACATGGCGATTGTGCACGATCTCGTGCCGGACATAGACCGGCGGCCCATAGCGCCTCAGCGCCCGCTCGACGATTTCGATCGCCCGCACCACGCCGGCGCAGAAGCCTCTGGGCTGGGCCAGGATCACTTGCATGTGCGCCGAACAAATTTAACCGTTCAATGTTCCGTGAGCGGGTATGATTCCGCCTGCCGGGCGATCAGAAAGCGACTTGCCTGAGCCGCCTGCTTGCAATCGCCCTCAATTGAGCAATCGATGTCCTGCGTCCGGGCAGCGTCTGGACCGTGTGCCGTATCACACGCATGATCTCTTCTTTGCCGAGTCCCGCGGCTTCGTACATCTTCTCCGGCTCGTCTTGCTCGATGAAGCGATCCGGAAGCGTCATCGCGCGCAGGACGAGGCCTTTGTCGAGGCGGCCTTCATTTACCAGGAACTGCAGGACCTGGGCGGCAAAGCCGCCGATCGAGCCTTCTTCGACGACGATGAGGCAAGGATGCTCCGCGGCGAGCCGGAGAACGAGTTCCCGGTCGAGCGGCTTGGCGAAGCGCGCGTCGGCGACCGTGACCGAGAGCCCGTCCATGGCCAGTTCGGCCGCAGCCGCCATGCAGACCGGGAGGCGGGCGCCGAGCGACAGGATTGCCGCGCGGTTTCCTTCGCGGACGATCCTGCCCTTGCCAACCTCGAGCGGCATCCCCCGTTCCGGCAGCGGAACGCCGACACCTTCGCCGCGCGGATAGCGGAACGCGCTCGGCCGGTCGTCAATGGACGCCGCGGTCGCGACCATGTGGACGAGCTCGGCCTCGTCCGAAGGGGCCATCAGAACAAATCCCGGCAGGCAGCCGAGATAGGCCAGATCGAAGGAGCCGGCATGCGTCGGACCGTCCGCGCCGACAAGGCCCGCCCGGTCTATGGCGAAGCGGACCGGCAGGCGCTGAAGCGCCACGTCATGGACGACCTGGTCGTAGCCGCGCTGAAGAAAGGTCGAGTAGATGGCGGCGAAGGGCTTCATGCCTTCCGCCGCAAGTCCCGCGGCGAACGTCACCGCGTGCTGCTCGGCTATGCCCACATCGAATGTGCGCTCCGGGAATATTTTCGCAAAGGCGTCCAGTCCGGTGCCCGCCGGCATGGCGGCGGTGATCGCGACAATGTCCGGGTCGCGGCGAGCCTCCTCGATCAGGCTTTCGGCGAAGACCTTGGTGTAGCTCGGCGCGCCCGCCGGCGTCTTGAACTGCTTGCCGCTCGCGACGTCGAACTTCGATACGCTGTGATACTTGTCTGCCGCCGCCTCGGCGGGAGCATAGCCCCTGCCTTTTTCCGTCACGACGTGCAGCAGGACCGGGCCTTCGGCCTCCTTGACACGCCGCAGGACCGACACCAGCGACCGGACGTCGTGCCCGTCGATCGGACCAACATAGCTGAAGCCCAGTTCGTCGAAGAACGTTTTCTCGTTGCGGCCCCGTCTCCGTCTCGACGCGAGGCGCGACAGATAGCCCGACATTGCCCCGACGGCCGGCGAGATGGACATCCGGTTGTCGTTCAGGATGATGACTATGCGGGATTTCTCCACCCCGGCATTGTTCAGCCCCTCATAGGCCATACCGGCGGAAAGGGCGCCGTCGCCGATGACGCACACGACCTTGTAGTCCTCTTTGCGCAGGTCGCGTGCGACTGCCATGCCGAGCCCGGCGGAAATCGATGTGGAAGCATGCGCGGCGCCGAACGGATCGTACTCGCTTTCCGAGCGCCGGGTGAAGCCGGAGAGCCCGCCGCCTTGGCGGATCGAGCTCATCCGGCCCCTTCTTCCGGTGAGTATCTTGTGCGGGTAGCACTGATGGCTGACATCCCAGATGAGGCGGTCGAAGGGCGTGTTGAACACGTAGTGAAGGGCCGTAGTGAGCTCGATCACACCCAACCCCGCGCCCAGATGGCCGCCCGTTTCGGAGACCGCGCGGATGGTTTCGGCGCGAAGTTCATCTGCCAATAGAGGGAGATCCGACTCCGGCAGTGCACGAAGGTCTTCCGGGCCGTCGATCCCATCGAGAAAACGGTATTTCATGCGCACTCCCCTGCTCCGCGCCTCCGGAAGCCAGGCGGCGACGCGGCGAACTGTGCAAACCAAACCGGAGCCGACGGAATTTGTTCAGCTTTCCGCCATGAAAATTTCACTCTTCGCGCTGCGTGGGTGCGGGAGGCGTGAAGCGAGGCCGGCTTCGTCGGTAGCGGCCGGGGGGACCCGGCCCGCAACGGATCAGTGGGAGTGCAACCGGGCATTCGCCCCGGCCTTGACGTAGACGCCTGCCACGTTCTCCTCCGTCAGGAGCTTCTCCAACTCGCGCGTCATCCGTCCGGAACGGATTTGCCTGGTGTGGACAGACGCGGCCCGAAGCAGGGGCGGTTCGGATGAACGGTCGATGCGAAACTCCCGTTGCGCCGCAATCAGGCTATCGTCGGCAGCGCCGGTAGCCACCACGGTGACCGTCATCTTGTCGATATCCGGGTCGCATGGGCCTCGACCGTCGCCCTTGGCGAGCTCCGCCAGGTCGCGATAGGTGCCGAGTTCGATCAATTCGCTGCACGCCAGCGGCCCTTGATACCAGTTCCTCCGGGAGTCCCTGGTGGCTTCGCCCTTGGAGCCCAGGAAGCTCAGCGGACGAATATGGGAGCCTTTCGTTCCGTCCAGTCGAACGACGACGGCCTCCAGATAGATCGGCGCTTCGCTCATATTGGCCACCAGGCAGCGTGCGTCGAGCGAGGCGCCGCCGCCCCGATTGATCAGGATCATCGGGCGCCGATGACGACGATATTGGTTGAGGAAGAGGTGGAGGTAGGCGGCCCATATTCCCACCATCAGGAGGCTGGTGAGCGCGCTGACCGCTCCATGATTGTCTTTCAACCAGTCCCACAATGGCGGCATCCGGGAAGTTTCCGGCCTCATGTTCTCGGCATCGAACGCGGTCAGGCCGGAAAAGTTCGTTCCCGCACCGAAGTGCGTCAGCCGGCGAGACGCGCCACTTCCGCCCGCAGCATCGGCAGCACCTCGCTTTCGAACCAGGGATTCCGTTTCAGCCAGGCCGTGTTGCGCCAGGAAGGATGCGGAAGCGGCAGGTATTTCGGACGGCCGGGCCGATCGAGGATGCGCCGCCAGTCGCGCACCGTCGCGTCTACCGACGCGCCCCTGTCGGCGCCGAAATGCCAGGCCTGCGCGTAATGGCCGATGACGAGCACGAGCTCGACCTGCGGCATCAGCGCCAGGAGCCGGGCCCGCCAGGCCGGCGCGCATTCGGCACGCGGCGGCCGGTCGCCGCCATGCGCGTCCAGCCCCGGAAAGCAGAAGCCCATCGGCACGATCGCCAGACGCGACGGATCGTAGAATTGCTCCCTGGTCATGCCGAGCCATTCGCGCAGCCGGTCGCCGGAACGATCGTCGAAGGGCACGCCGCTCGAATGGACGCGCGTGCCCGGCGCCTGGCCGGCGATCAGGATCTTTGCCGTGTCGGAGGCGACGAGGACGGGCCGCGGCTCATGCGGAAGCGGCCGTTTCGGGTGATCCAGGCAAATCCGGCAGGCTTTGATCTCGGCGAGCAGGTTGTCGAGCGCTTCAGGCACTTCGGTTTAGGCCCCGGCGCTCGGCCTCGCAGCAAGCGCCGCATGCCATCGGATCACATTCGTGAATTCCGGCGGCATGGCGATACGAGCCGGTTTCATGAAGTCGACGCTGATCAGGCCGGTTATGTCGGCGATCGAATATTCGTCGCCGGCCGCGAACTCCCGGCCGGCAAGCTCGCGGTCGAGCAGCGCCAGGAATTCGAGCACGCGCGGCTTGTTCGCCTCGCCCCATTCCGGGATTTGCGGCACCTCCCAGTCCTTCATGGCCGGATGGATATGGCGGAAAGCCTGCGCGACGCAGAACATGAAGTTCAGTTCCATGCGCCGCTGCCACATTTCGACCAGCGCCTTGCCAAGCGCGCCCTTGCCGAAGAGCGGCGGTTCGGGATGAAGCTCCTCGAAATAGCGGCAGATGGCGACGGATTCGGTGATGATCGTGCCGTCGTCCAGTTCGAGCACCGGCAGGCGCTTCAGCGGATTGCGGCTGGCGACCTCCTCCGAGCGATGGCCGAGCGCGTTCATGTCGATCGGCGCGAGCGGCACCTCGATGCCCTTCTCCGCCAGGAATACCCTCACCCGGCGCGGGTTTGGAGCGCGCCCACCGTCATAAAGCTTCATCGCCACCTTCCTCGCTGCCCTGCTTACAGGGAGCGGCGTCACCGCCGCAAGGTCCGGTGGGGCAAGAAGGGTCTCTTAATCATTCAACCTTAGTTTGCGGTCTGAACGTATTCGTAAGATCAGAACGGTGCTGCAGCGCTCGCAAACAGCGGACAAGATCATCGTCGACCGCAGGAAGCCGCATCGCCACAGCGATGTGGCTCGTGCGGTGCGTCGCACGCGCGAGCGTCTGTCCCAGCAGGCCGGAAACCCGATCTTCGACCGCGAACTCCTCAAGCTTCACGCCCACGCGATTCTCGGCGGGGCGACCGCAATTCCGCTGATGGTGCTGCTCGTCACGGCCGCGGGGCTGTTCGCCGGCATGAGCGGGGAGATCCTCATCTGGGCGTTCTGCACGGTCACCTTCTATGCCGTGCTGGCGGTTACGGCGCGGCGGATCGACCAGGCCGAGACATCCGCCATCGATCCGGCAACAGCGTCGCGCAACCTGCTGATCGGCCACTTCTTCAGCGGGCTCGGCTGGGCCTATCTCGCCTGGCTCGGCTGCGCGGAATGCCGGGTCGACCAGTTTCCCGTCATCAAGGCGGTGGTGCTGCTCACGGCAATCGCCGCGACGGCGCTGATCGCCTCGTCGCTGCGCTACGCGCTGATCGTGACTTTCGCGCTGCCGGTCGCCGCCTTTCTCGCCTTCGGCGCCAACCTCCACAATCCCGTCGAGGCGATCATGGCCGGGCTCCTGTTCCTCGCCCTGCCCTTCTTCTCCTACATTGCCGGGCACCTGAACCGCACCACGGCCATGCTGCTTTCCTTCCGCTCGGAAAAGGATGCGCTGATCGCCGAACTGGAAACCGCAAAATCGGTTTCCGATGAGGCGAGACGGCGCGCCGAGGAAGCCAACCTCGCAAAGTCGCGCTTCCTGGCCTCGATGAGCCATGAGTTGAGGACGCCGCTCAACGCCATCCTCGGTTTCTCTGAAGTGATGGCGAAGGAGGTGCTCGGCCCGATCGAGAATGAGAGCTACCGGCAATATTCGCGGGACATAAACGATTCAGGCCAGCATCTGCTCGACCTCATCAACGAGATCCTCGACCTGTCCCGCATCGAGGCGGGCCGCTATCCGTTGAACGAGGAGCCGCTCCGGCTGGCGCATATCGTCGAGGATTGCTGCCGCATGATGGAGCTTAAGGCCCACAACAAGGGCATTCGCATCGTCCAGCAATATGAGGAAAACCTGCCGCGGCTCTACGCGGACGAGCGGGCTCTGAGGCAGATCACGCTCAACCTGCTCTCGAACGCGGTGAAGTTCACGCCGGGCAACGGCGAGATCCGCGTCCGCGTCGGCTGGACCGTCGGAGGCGGCCAGTATCTTTCGGTGAAGGACAACGGCCCCGGCATCGCGCCCGACGAGATTCCGGTCGTCCTCTCCGCCTTCGGCCAGGGCGCTATCGCCATCAAGAGCGCCGAGCAGGGAACCGGGCTCGGCCTGCCGATCGTACAGGGCATGATGCGCATGCATGGCGGCGAGTTCGAACTGATCTCCAAGCTGCGCGAGGGCACCGAGGCGCTGGCGATCTTCCCGGCCTCGCGCGTCATGGAAGAGCTTCCGGCGATGCCCACCGGCGAAGCTCCCCGGCGCGCCGCCCGCCGCTAGAGCAGCGATCGCATACGGCTTGTTTGAGTCACCCCACCCGCCTCGCTTCGCTCGGCACCCTCCCCTCGAAGGGGAGGTGGCCCGAAGGGCCGGAGGGGGTGATATTCGCCATGCGGTTGCCCTGCCGCTACCGCTCGCCGGAAACCGCAACAGCCGAATGGCACGTCGCGGCTGCTTTCAGCAGCCCCGCCGCAAGCGCTGCCGCCACACCGCTATCGGCGATCTCGTATTCGAGAAGCGGTTTCAAGCCGAGACGCGAGGCAGCCTTCGCCTGCCCGGGATCGCGGGCCAGCCCCGAGAGCAGGCAATGACCGACCGCCTCGGGGTTCACGGCATGAAGGACGGCGGCGGCGGCGACTGCGGCGTAGCCGTCGAGCACCACCGGGACGCGCTCGGAACGGGCCGCGATGATCGCGCCGGCAATCGCGGCGAATTCGCGCCCGCCGAGGCGGCGCAACACCTCCAGCGGTTCGGAGAGATGACCGGCATGGACCGCGAGCGCCGCGTCGATCATCCCCGCCCGGTGGCTCGCGA
>JBQCFH010000500.1:0-2352 GCA_051959385.1 Rhizobiaceae bacterium
TTCGCGCGGGCCGCGCGCCCGGCGCAGCGCGGCCTTGAGGTCGGCGCCGAGTTCCGACAGGAGATGGCGCATCGTTGCCTGCAGGAGCTCCTCCTTGGCCCCGAAATAGTGATGGGCGAGCGCGGAGGAGACGCCCGCCCGGCCGGCGATTTGCGACATGGTCACGTCGAGCGCGCCGCGTTCGCCGATCGCCGAGATCGTCGCATCGATCAGGGCCCGCTTACGGAGCGGTTCCATTCCCGTTTTCGGCATGCCTTACCTCTCCGCGGCGTTTTATTTTTAATTGACTGGTCAATCAAGGAAAATTGAGGGGGTCTTGGCCATAGACGAAGCACTCGGCCGTCATCCCGAAAGGGCACCCGAACGCAGTGAGGGTGGCCTATCCGGCAACCATTCCGTAGCAGTGCGGAAGGCTAGTGGCGGATCAGATATGGCGGCGGTCCGTGCAGTGCGTTGGAGAATTGCCTTCAATGCTACGGAATGGGTACCGGTCTTGCCCCCGAGCGCTTCGCTCCGGGTGCAGACCGGTATGACGCGCGTCAGGCGGGCGACGATGTGCTTAAAAGGCACACGCCCAAGCGCCCGACATAGCTTCACGCGGGCCTTCACGCATCGCTTGCAGGTTTCTACCTTTAGGGACTACATCGGATATCGATCGAACGCGCCAACCCGGCGAAGGAGTTTGACATGACCGCATGCATCGTCGGATGGGCGCATCTGCCTTTCGGCCGGCTTCAGGACGAGACGCTCGAAGGCATGATCACGAAGGTCGCGGCCGAGGCGATCGAACATGCCGGCATCGGGCCGGACGATATCGACGAGATCGTGCTGGGGCACTTCAATGCCGGCTTCTCGGCCCAGGACTTCACCGCGAGCCTCGTGCTGCAGGCCGACGACCGGCTGCGCTTCAAGCCGGCGACGCGCGTCGAGAATGCCTGCGCAACCGGCTCGGCGGCGGTCAGGCAGGGCATCCGCGCGATCGACGCGCACGCGGCCAGGATCGTTCTGGTCGTCGGCGCCGAGCAGATGACCACGACGCCGGGGCCTGAGATCGGCAGGAACCTGTTGAAGGCGTCCTATCTGCCCGAGGATGGCGAAACGCCGGCCGGCTTCGCCGGCGTCTTCGGCAAGATCGCGCAGGCCTATTTCCAGCGTCACGGCGACCAGTCGGATGCGCTCGCCGCCATCGCCGCCAAGAACCACAGGAACGGCGTCGACAATCCCTATGCCCAGATGCGCAAGGATCTCGGCTACGATTTCTGCCGGCAGGAAAGCGACAAGAACCCCTTCGTCGCCGGCCCGCTGAAGCGGACCGACTGCTCGCTCGTCTCCGACGGCGCCGCCGCGATCGTGCTCGCCGATGTCGACACCGCGCTTTCGATGAAGCGCGCGGTGGCGTTCCGCGCCAACGAGCACGTGCAGGATTTCCTGCCCATGTCGAAGCGCGACATCCTGCTCTTCGAAGGCTGTGAGGAGGCGTGGACCCGGGCGCTGAAAAAGGCCGGCGTCACGCTCGGCGACCTCTCTTTCGTCGAGACTCACGACTGCTTCACCATCGCCGAGCTGATCGAGTACGAGGCGATGGGGCTGACGCCGCGCGGCCAAGGCGCGCGCGCCATGCTCGACGGCACGACGGCAAAGGACGGGCGACTGCCGGTGAACCCCTCCGGCGGCCTGAAGGCCAAGGGCCACCCGATCGGCGCGACCGGCGTCTCCATGCATGCGCTGACCGCCATGCAATTGATGGGCGAGGCGGGCGGCATGCAGATCGAAGGTGCGAAGCTCGGCGGCATCTTCAACATGGGCGGCGCCGCGGTGGCCAACTACGTCTCCATCCTCGAGCGCATCCGCTGACATTTCCGTTTCGGGGGCAGGCATGACGGATCCGGTTCTGGTCGAGGTGACGCGCGGCGGCAGCGTGGAGAGCCGCCACCGCGGCGCCATCGCTATTTTCGACGCAGACGGCGCCGTCCGCACGGCGGTAGGCGACATCGACCAGGCGGTTTTTCCGCGCTCGGCCGTCAAGTCGATCCAGGCACTGCCGCTCATCGAGAGCGGCGCGGCCGACGCGTTCGGCTTCGGCGACAGGGAACTGGCCCTCGCCTGCGCATCGCATTCGGGCGAGGCGGCGCATGTGGAACTTGCCGCCTCAATGCTGGCGCGAGCCGGGCTCGACCACAAGGCGCTCGAATGCGGCGCGCATTGGCCGAACCGGCAGGAGGCGACGATAGAACTCGCGCGCTCGGGCGGCCGGCCGAGCGCGCTGCACAACAATTGCTCCGGCAAGCATTCCGGTTTCCTCTCGGTCTGCAGCCATTGCGGCATCGGCCATCGCGGCTATGTCCGGATGGA
>JBQCFH010000501.1:0-12855 GCA_051959385.1 Rhizobiaceae bacterium
GGGTCTTCCACGTCGAGCACCGGCGAAAGCAGCCGGCTGACCGCCTCGCAATCCTCGACCGTCATCGTGCCGTCCTCGCGCTCGGCCATGATCTGGAGCGTCAGCCCGTTCTGGCCGAAAAGGCGGACCCGCACCAGCCGATAGCCGTCCGCGCCGAGCACCGGCTCGACGATCTGCGCGATCCGCGCGTCGATGCCGCTCTCGCGGATAATCCGGTCGTCGCCTTTTCCGGCTGCAGTCATTCGCTCTCCGCCATCGGCCGGATGGAAACAAAAAAGAGCGGGACCGGGAGGACCCACTCTTCGTCAAACCGACCAAGAATTTAGAGCTCAGATAGTCGATCTGCGGAGAATTTGCAAGGCCGAACCGGTGCCGGCCAGCGATCCCTTCTACTTCTCGAATACCAGCGCGTCCGGCTCGGCTCCCAGTTCCTTCAGCGTGGCCTTCAGGTCCGCCACCATCTTGTCGGGACCGCAGACATAGAAATGCTGCGAGAAATCGTCCACGTGCTTCTTCAGGAAATCCTTGTCGATGCGGCCGGAGGGAAAGCCGCCGCTGCCGTCGTCGGTGACGAAGATGTGGTCGAGCCCCGGCATGTTCTCCCACGTGTCCCGCAGGATGATGTCGTTGTCAGTCTTGTTGGCGAAGAAGAGCCGGTTGCCTTCGATCTCGCCTGTGTCGGCCAAATCGCGCAGGATGGCGATGAACGGCGTGATGCCGGCGCCGCCGGCAATGAACGTGCCCTTGCCCTTGTACTGGATCGTGCCCCACGGGTCCTCGATCAGGAGATGGTCGCCCGCTCCCATGCCGCCGAGCTGGTTGGTTACGCCGTCATGGTCCGAATAGATCTTGATGGTGAATTCCAGATAGTCCTGGTCGCGCAGGCAGGTGAAGGTGAACGGCCGTTTCTTCTCGCGCCAGCCGTCGCGATCGCTCAAGACATCCGTCGCCTGGCCCGGCTCGAATTCGTAACCCGCCGGTTTTTCGAAGCGGAAACGGCGGACATTGTGGGTGACGTTTTCAGCTTCGAGGATACGAACCCTGTGGGTCATCGGCGGCTCTCCTGTCCTGACGTAACAATTGGACGCGACGGGGCCGGTTTGGTTCCCGCCCGATCGACCCTAAAGCACAGAGGTCAAATGCGCAAAAAGCGGAGATAGGCCGGCCTCCTGCCCTCCTGCACCGCTTTCGCCTCGTAGCGTGTGCCGGGCCACCCTTCATAGGGATCGCGCCAATCCGCGGCCGTCTCTGCCTGCCATTCGAAGGCGGGATGCGCGCGGCAATGCAGCAGTGTCCAGTTGACATAGCTGTCTATGTCGGAGGCGAAGCGGAACGTGCCGCCGGGTCTCAGCACGCGCGCGAAGCGATCGAGATTGACCGCGTTGACGAAACGGCGTTTCCAGTGACGTTTCTTCGGCCAGGGATCGGGGTAAAAGAGGTCGATGCCGCAGAGCGAGGCCGGCGGCAGCCAGTCGAGCAGCCGCGTCGCGTCGTCGTCATAAACCAGGATGTTGTCGAGCGGCCGCCGGTCGAGATCGAGCATGAGCCGCGCCATGCCGTTGACGAAGGGCTCCACGCCGATGAAGCCGCTGGCAGGCGAGCGGACCGCCGCCTCGAGCAGGTGCTCGCCGCCGCCGAAGCCGATCTCCAGCCGGACATTTTCGACCTTGGACCGGAAAAGCCCGGCGAGGTCGGGCGGCGCCGGCTGGGCAAGGTCGATGAGATAGCGCGGCAACTGCCGCTTCAGCGCGGCAGCCGGCTGCGGACGCAGCGACTTGCCGCGGCGCCGGCCGAAAAAGGCCTCGGTCGCTCGCTTTCGGCGTTCCGCCGGCATCGGTGCTTCGGATCAGGCCGCCGCGGGCTGCCGGATGGCGTCCTTGAGGGCGGCCACCAGATCGGTCTTTTCCCAGGAGAAGGCGCCGTCGCGGCCGGGCTTGCGGCCGAAATGGCCATAGGCGCTCGTCTTGGCATAGATGGGCTTGTTGAGGTCGAGGTGCCGGCGGATGCCTGACGGCGACAAGTCCATTACCTCGCGGAGCGCTTTCTCCAGCACCGATTCGGAGACCTTTCCGGTACCGTGCAGATCGACATAGATCGACAGCGGCTGGGCGACGCCGATGGCATAGGAAAGCTGGATCGTGCAGCGGTCGGCGAGGCGCGCCGCCACCACGTTCTTGGCGAGATAACGCGCCGCGTAGGCCGCGGAACGGTCGACCTTCGTCGTGTCCTTTCCGGAGAAGGCGCCGCCGCCATGCGGCGCCGCGCCGCCATAGGTGTCGACGATGATCTTGCGGCCGGTGAGGCCGGCGTCGCCGTCGGGACCGCCGATGACGAACTTGCCGGTCGGGTTGATGTACCATTTGCAGTCCGGCGCGATCTTCAGGTCGGCAAGCGCCTGCCGGATGTAGGGCTCGACCACCTGTCGCACCTTCGCCGAATTCCAGGACGAATCGAGATGCTGCGTCGACAGCACGATCTGCGTGACTTCGGCCGGAACGCCGTTCTCGTAGCGAACGGTGACCTGGCTCTTGGCGTCCGGTCCGAGCTTGCGTGCCTCTCCCTCATTGTTATGCCGGGCGGCTGCGAGCAGCTCCAATATCTTGTGGCTGTAATAGATTGGAGCCGGCATGAGGTCCGCCGTCTCGCGGCAGGCATAGCCGAACATGATGCCCTGGTCGCCCGCGCCCTCGGCGTTGCCGTCGGCAGCCTTGTCCACGCCTTGCGCGATATCGGCGGACTGGCCGTGCAGGAGCACTTCGATCTTGGCGGTTTTCCAATGGAAACCTTCCTGCTCGTAGCCGATGGCCCTGATCGCCTTTCGGGCGGCCGTCTTGAACTTGGCCGGGTTGATGATCTCCCTGCCGTTCCTGTCTTTCTTCATGAGCGAGGGGGGCACCCTCACCTCGCCCGCGATGATTACCCGGTTCGTCGTCGCCAGCGTCTCGCAGGCGACGCGGACGTCCCACGGGCTCATCCCGGTCTTCTTGGCCTCCCGATAGATCAGGTCGACGATCTCGTCGGAAATGCGATCGCAAACCTTGTCCGGATGGCCTTCGGCGACGGATTCGCTGGTGAAGAAATATTCCCTGCGCGACATGGGTGAACCCCTTTGGAAGATCGGCCGCGCGCTGAAAAAGCGCAGCCTTCAGGCGCGCCTCTGTTAGCGAGGCCGCGTCGCATGCGTCAAGCGCCTCTAACGCGTTTATGGCGAGATAGGGGAAAGCACGACCCGACCACCGCGCCGTTTCCGCAGGCTCGGGCGCAATCTATTCCTCGTCGGCGGCGATCGTGCGGACGAGCTCGATTATCTTCCGGCGAACCTTCGGGTCGGTGATTCGGACGAACGCCCGGTTCAGTTGCAGGCCTTCGGCGCTGCTGATGAAGTCGACGACGTAGGACGTCGCGTTGTCTTCCGAAAATCCCTTTGACTGGCGAGCGCCTTCTCCGGGCGCGTCCTCGAAAAAGAAAGAAACAGGGGTGTCAAGTATCGATGCGATCGCCTGAAGCCTGCTGGCGCCGACCCTGTTTGTCCCTTTCTCGTATTTCTGGACTTGTTGAAAAGTAATTCCCAGTTTTTCTCCAAGCTTCTCTTGGCTCATACCCAACATGTTGCGCCGCAACCGAACGCGGCTTCCAACATGTATGTCGATTGGATTCGGCCTCTTCTTGTTGTCGATCATTCATCCCTCACCGCTTTACACGGAATTTTGTTCGTTATCGATGTGCTGAACGCTACCGGCTTACAGCCCAGCCCGCCGTTGGTCCCAGTGTCGGCAAGGGCGGCACACTATGAAATTCTAATATACCACATGTCAATTGAAACGCCGACGGCCTGTCAATTTCATGGCGACCGCACCAACGCCAAACAGGATTATGGTGAGGAAACCGTTTGTCGCCGGTTTTCCGACGCGTGGATTGTGGCCTTTCTCGAGGCGGAAATGATGGTCGATCACGCCGACGGCGTTGATCGCGAGCGCGTCGAGAACGCGGCCGTGCGCGTCCACCACCGCCGAAATGCCGTTGTTGGCGGCGCGAATCAGCGGCCGCCCGAGTTCCACCGCCCGCACTTCGGCTTGCCGGAAGTGCTGGTAGGGACCCGGCGTATTGCCGAACCACGCGTCATTGGTGACGTTGACGATGACGTCGGCGGCAAGCGCTTCCCTGTCCCCCTCGCCGGGAAAGATGATCTCGTAGCAGATGAAGGGCAGCGCGGCCGCGCCGCCCGGCAGCTTGATCGCGTGGCGATCCGTGCCGGCGGAGAACTGGCCGGGCAGTTCGACCAGCTTGTCTATGCCAAGCCTGCCGAACAGGCTTTGAAACGGCACATATTCGCCGAACGGGACGAGATGGAGCTTGTCCACCGCGTCCACGATCTCGCCGGCATCGTTGATGGCGAGCACGGAATTGTAAAAGCGCGCGCCGGCACCCGCCCCGGCTTCCGCCCGCACTGCGCCGGCGAGCAGCAGCTGTCCCCTGTCCAGCGCTTCGCCGAGCCTTGCCAGAGCATCCGGCCGCTCGGTGAAGAGAAAGGGAACCGCGGTTTCGGGCCAGACGATCAGTTCGGGTTTGCGCGCGCCCGTTGCCGGCGGAGCGCGCGTAAGCTCGATCAGATGATCGAATATGCGATCGCGAACGCTCTTGTCCCATTTCTCCGTTTGATCGATCGACGGCTGCACGATGCGCACGTCGAGGCTCTTCGCCGCGCCCGCAACCGGCATCGACAGGCAGAAATAGCCGTAGCCGAGATCGGCAGCGACCAGCGCAAGCGCGAGCGCCGTTCCTATGGCGCGGTGCCTGCGTCCGGCGAATAGCGCCGGCATCGAGAAGACGAAGACGGCAAGGGCGCTCATGCCGAACAGTCCCGCCATCGAGACAGACTGCATCAGGAGCGGCACCGGCATCGCGGCATAGCCTATCGCGTTCCAGGGGAAGCCCGTGAACAGGATGGCGCGGAGCCACTCGGCGGCGCCGAAGGCAAACGCCATCGCCGCGATCCGGCCGATATCGTCGGTCCAGAGCAGACGAGCCAGGACCGCGGCAAGGCCGTAAAACAGCGCCAGCACCGCCGGCAGCGCCAACACGGCGAAGGGAAGCGCCCATTCGAAGCCTTCGCCGTCGACGAGAACGGCATTGCCGACCCACCAGAGACCGGCGAGGAAATAGCCGAAGCCGAACCACCAGCCGATCTTGAATGCGGGCACGAGCCGCCCGACCGGACCGGCGCCCGGCTCTCCCGCCGCGCCGTCCAGCAGCCAGACAAGCACCGGAAAGGAAACGAGGCAGGCGGCGAAAAAATCGAAGGGCGCGAGGGCAAGGACGGCGAAGGCTCCGGCAAGGAAGGCGGCCAAAGAACGCCGCCAGCCTCCGAGCAATATGATCTTGCCTGCAAGGCGCTCCATACGTCCCGCCCGTCGCGAATCACCTGACACGGCTTACAGTACCATCCGACGGGAAGGCAGGCGGCTTTTGCCGCGGTTGGCCGCTATTTGCCCTGTCCGGCCGGTGTCGCGGAGCGCCGCCGCCGTTCCGCCGCACTGCGCGTCTGCACGATCCGCACCCGCTTGACCCGGCGCGGATCGGCATCGAGCACGTGGAACTCGAAGCCCGGGATCGGTTGAACCACCTCGCCGCGCGCCGGGATGCGGCCGAGCGTGTTGAAGATCATGCCGCCGATCGTGTCGACATATTCGCCGTGTTCGCCCGGCTTGAACGTGTCGCCGATCATTTCGGCGACCTCCTCGATCTCGGCTTTGGCGTCGACGACGAACACGCCTTCGCCGGTCTTGACGACCATCGGCTCGTCTTCGTCGTGCTCGTCCTCAATGTCGCCGACGACCATTTCGACGATGTCTTCGAGCGAGACCAGCCCGTCCGTGCCGCCATATTCGTCGATCACCAGCGCCATCTGGATGCGGGCGGCCTGCATCCGCGTCATCAGGTCGGAGGCGAGCATGGACGGCGGCACGAAAAGCACCGGGCGCAAGAGGCCGATATCGCCGATGCTGCGCGTCAGGTCGACATTTCCGAGATCGAGCGTTGCGCCGGATGCGCTCTTGCGGCCACGCGGCTTCTTCTGCCGCGCCGCCTTGGTGATATGCGCGACCACGTCGCGGATATGGACCATGCCGCGCGGGTCGTCGAGCGTCTCGCCATAGACCGGCATGCGCGAATGACCCGAATCCTCGAACAGCGCCAGGAGGTCGCCGAGCCGGGTCGACAATTCGACCGCCTTGATGTCGGCGCGCGGCACCATCACGTCCTCGACCCGGACCTCACGCAGCCTCAGGATGTTTTTGAGCATCGCCCGTTCGCCGGGCGAAAAGGCCGCGCCGTCCGGCGCGCTTTCGGCCAGCGCGTCGGCGAGATCCTCGCGCAGGCTGGAGCCATTGCGATGCGGCAGGAACCTGCGCAGCCGTTCAAGGAAGGTCGCGTGCTCCGGCCTTCGCGGTTCGGCCGTACTCTGACCTTCCGCCTGCTCCGCTGGGGGCTTGCCTTCTCCGGCGGGCTTCCCGGCCGCGGCGGCGCTTTGTTCAGTCTCGTTCATATCGGTCCGGCAGATCGACGCCGTCGTTTAGCTATAAGGATCGGGGATGGCAAGTCTTGCCAGGATCCGCCGCTCCGTTGCTTCCATTTCCTCGGCCTCCGCCTCGGTCTCGTGGTCGTAGCCGAGAATATGCAGGAAACCGTGCACCGTAAGGTGGATCAGATGGTGCTCGAAGGGCTTTTCTTCCAGTCCCGCCTCGCGCCGGATCGTCTCGGCGGCGAGCACGATGTCGCCGAGGACGGGCGGCAGCGGGACGCCGGGCCTGACAGGCATGGCCGGGAAGGACAGGACATTCGTGGCCTTGTCCTTCTGCCGCCAATCCCGGTTCAGGGCGCGAATGTGAGCGTCGTCGGTGAAGACGATGCTGATCTCGGCGCCTTTCTTGACCGTGAGCCCCAGCTCCCGGACCGCGGCTTCGAGCGCCTTTGCCGCCAGGCGCGAAAGAACGTTCTCCGGCGGCCAGTCGCCCGCCTCGATCGAGATATCGATGTCGATCGAGCTGCGGTTCCCGACGCCGGTCCGTTCCGTGTCAGCCGGCGGCATCGTTGCGAATACGGGCAGCCGCGTCGCGGTCATAGGCGGCGACGATCTCGGCCACGAGCGGATGACGCACGACGTCGGTTTCGTTGAAGCGGACGGTGACGATGCCGGGCACGCCGTCGAGGATGCGCAACGCCTCGATCAGCCCCGACTTCGTATTGGGCGGCAGGTCGATC
This sequence comes from Rhizobiaceae bacterium, assembly GCA_051959385.1. Classification (GTDB taxonomy): domain Bacteria; phylum Pseudomonadota; class Alphaproteobacteria; order Rhizobiales; family Rhizobiaceae; genus Mesorhizobium_L. Next base: position 7,261 of record JBQCFH010000501.1, read on the forward strand.
TGCGTCGGATCGCCGGTGACGATCATCCGTCCCTTCTCGCCGAGCCTCGTCAGGAACATCTTCATCTGCATCGGCGTGGTGTTCTGTGCCTCGTCTAGGATCACCACCGAATTGGCAAGCGTGCGGCCGCGCATGAAGGCGAGCGGCGCGATCTCGATGACCCCGGCCGAGATGGCGCGCTCCACCTTGTCGGCGGGCATCATCTCGTAGAGCGCATCGTAGAGCGGCCTGAGATAGGGATCGACCTTCTCCTTCATGTCGCCGGGCAGGAAGCCGAGCCTCTCGCCGGCCTCCACCGCGGGCCGCGACAACACGATGCGCTCGACGACGCCGCGTTCGAGCAGCATGGCCGCATAGGCGACGGCGATGAAGGTCTTGCCGGTCCCGGCAGGACCGATGCCGAAGACCATTTCGGATCGCTCCAGCGCCCGCATATAGGCATCCTGGTTGGCGGAGCGGGCATAGATGGTGCGCTTGCGCGTGCCGATCTGGGCGGTGGCGAGCTTGCCCTTGCGCTCCATGGTCGGCAATGTGAGCTGGTCGTCGGCGGCGACGGCCATGCGCACCGCGCCGTCCACGTCCGATTGCGTCAGTTCCGCGCCTTTCTGCAGGAGGCCGTAGAGGTAGTCGAGCGCCCGGCGCGCCTGTTCCGCCGAACTCTGCTCGCCGACGACGGCAAGCTGGTTGCCGCGCGAGCGTATGTCGACGCCGAGCTTCTGCTCGATGCGGGCGAGGTTTTCGTCGAACTGGCCGTAAAGCGCGCTGGCCAGCTTGTTGTTATCGAAAGTCAGAACGATGTGCGCCTTGTCCGAAGCCCCACCTTGGGGCTTTTTCAGTTCCGTCGCGGCGCTCAAACGCGTTTCCTCATCGTTTCGATTGCCTTTCTAGGCGGCCTCCGCCGACAGGCTGTTGGCGTTGGCGTGGGTTACCCGCACCTTGACTATGTCGCCGATCCGGCCGGCCGCAGCGCCGACGACGACGGGCTGCAGCCAGGGCGAACGGCCGACGAGCTGGCCTTCATGGCGTCCTTCCTTCTCCAGAAGCACGGCCATGTCGCTGCCGACGAGGCCGGCGGCGAAGGCCTTCTGCTGTGAAGTTAGGAGCGCCTGCAATTCCTGCAAGCGGCGATCCTTGACAGGTTCGGGCACCTGGCCCTCCAGGTCGGCGCCCGGCGTGCCGGGACGCGGAGAATATTTGAACGAGAAGGCCTGCGCGTAACCGACCTCGCGAACGATTTTCAGCGTTTCGGCGAAATCCTCTTCCGTCTCGCCCGGAAAGCCGACGATGAAATCGCCCGACATGGCGATGTCGGGGCGAGCGGCGCGGATGCGGTCGATGAGACGGCGGTAATCGGCAGCCGTATGGCGGCGGTTCATCGCCTTGAGGATGCGATCCGATCCCGCCTGCACGGGCAGGTGAAGATAGGGCATCAGCGTGTCGAGGTCGCGATGCGCGGCGATCAGGTCGTCGTCCATGTCGCGCGGATGGCTGGTCGTATAGCGCAGCCGCTCGATGCCCGGGATTTCCGCGAGCCGGAATAGCAGCCGGCCAAGGCCCCATTCGCTGGTCTTGCCCCCCTTGGCCGGCCCCTCGCCATGCCAGGCGTTGACGTTCTGCCCGAGCAGCGTCACCTCGCGCACGCCGGCCCGCGCCAAGCTTTCCGCCTCGGTGACGATCTGCGCAACCGGCCGCGACACTTCCGACCCGCGCGTATACGGCACCACGCAGAAGGTGCAGAATTTGTCGCATCCCTCCTGCACGGTGAGGAAGGCGGTGACGCCGCGGCTCCGCACGACGGCCGGCCTGGCCGCGGGCAGGTGCTCGAATTTGTCCTCGATGGCATAGTCGGTCTCGACGACCTTCTCGCCGCCGCGCACGCGCCGGATCGCGTCTGGCAGCCGGTGATAGGTCTGCGGCCCGATCACCAGATCGACGGCCTCGGCGCGGCGGATGATCTCGCCGCCTTCCGCCTGGGCCACGCAGCCGGCGACGCCGATCAGCATCTCCTTGCCGGCGGAGGCGCGCTCCTCCTTCAGCTTGCGCAGGCGGCCGAGTTCCGAGTAGACCTTCTCGGCGGCCTTTTCCCGGATGTGGCAGGTGTTGAGGAGCACGAGGTCGGCGTCCTCGGCGGTGCCCGAGGCGACATAGCCTTCCGCCGCCAGCGCGTCGCTCATGCGCTGCGAATCGTAGACGTTCATCTGGCAGCCATAGGTCTTGACGAACACTTTTTTCGGTTCGGTCAGAACGTCGGCATCTTCCTGCATGGTATTTTCGAGATCCATGGCCGCTCTTAGCGCTTTTCCGCGCTCCGGGACAGGGCCTTTCCGGCGTCGCGCGGCGCATTCGAAGGAAGCGGGTCGCGTATCGCCGAGACGAACATCGAGCGCACCTCCTCCTCGATCCGCCGCGCCGTCTCCTTGCGCTTGCTGGAGGCATCGAATTGGACCGGCTCGCCAAAACGGATTTCCGCATCGAGCGCGCCTCCTCTGAGGAGGGCGACGACATGCGGCAAGAGGTCCTGGTCGCCGATCCAGGCGGCATGGCTGCGCTTGTCGCGGCCGAGCGGCATGCCGTGAAGGCGCGTATAGGCGATCGCCACCGGCTGGATGAAGACCCTGCCCTCGGGCGACGCCTCCAACGCCATCTTGGCGGCGCCGAAAAGCGTGCTGTTGAAGGGTTTCAGCAGATTTCCATCCGAGGTCGTGCCTTCCGCGAAGAGCACCATCGGGTCGCCGGCCGCCAGCCGCCTGCCGATCTCGTTCGCCTGCTCGCCGGAGCGGCCCCGTCGTTCGCGCTCCACGAAAACCGTGCGCTGCAATGTGCAGAGCCAGCCGATCACCGGCCAGTTCGCCATATCGGCCTTGGCGACGAAATAGATGTCGGCGACCGCGCCGAGCGCAACGATATCAAGCCAGGACACATGGTTCGGCGCGAGAAGGAGTGGCCGCACAGTTGCCATGCTTCCCGTCAGGTGCACGTGCATGCCCAGCACCCTGGCGGCGAAGCGGTGCCACCAGCGCGGAATGTATTTCTCGTGCCACAGCCCGGTCTTCAGCGCGATCGGCTGGAAGATGGCGACGAGCAGCGTGGCGAGCACGATCAGGAAAAGCCCGATGACGACGCGAAGCCAGCCGATCATTTTCCGGGAAGTCCCCTTTTTGCCTGCGCTAGCGAAGATCGCGGCGCATGACAAGGGCGTTGCTCGCAGTTCCGTCCGCCGAAGGATAGTAGCCGGCGCGCTTGCCGACCTCGCGGAAGCCGAGCTTGCGATAAAGCGCGACCGCAGCCGCGTTCTTCTCGTCCACCTCGAGGAACAGCGCCTCGGCGCGGATGGCGTGGAGGTCGCGCAGGACCGCTTCCATCAGGAGCCGGCCGAGACCCCGGCGGCGGTGCGCCCGCGCGACCGCAATGGTGATGATCTCGGCCTCCCCGGCCATGCTGCGGGCAAGCACGAAACCCGCCGCGCCGGCGCGCGGATTTCCCGCTTCGACGGCCTTGTAGCCGAACATGACGTCCTGGACGAGCATGGTTTCGAAATCGTCCTCGCCCCAGGGCGGAACGAAATCCTCGCGATGGATGCGGGCAAGCGCGGCGCTGTCCGTCGGGCGGAGCATCTCGACCGCGTAGTCGCGGCGGCCGCGGATGAAGGGAATGCGCATCAGTTCCGCGCCCGCCTGAGCGCAAAGCCCGATTGCGGCTTCGCGTCGGCGCCGCGCAGGTAGAGCGGCTTCGGTTTTTCACCCGTTGCCTCGTTCGCCGCCGCAATGCGCGCATAGAAGGCGATGTCGGCTGTCGCGCCGCGCAGGCCGGTGTCGACTGGCGGACTCTCGCCGGCTTCGGCCAAAACGGCATCCGATCCATTGCCGGCCAGCGCCGCGTCGAAGCGGCGGGCAAGCGCAACGGCCTCGGCGGTCGAAACGGCCGCCGGCGCGCCAAGCACGGCGCCCTCCGGCGCATATGCCGCGCAGTAGAGATCGCCGCGCCTGCCGTCGATCGCCGGCAGCACTGCCCGATCCGGAAGCTGTTGGTGGGCCTCGGCCGCGAGCGCCTCCAGCGTGTTGACGCCGACCGCCGGCACGCCGAGCGCCAGCGCCAGCCCCCGTGCCGTCGCCACGCCGACGCGCACGCCGGTGAAGGAGCCCGGGCCGATCGAGACGCCGATGCGATCGAGATCCTTGTAGCGCATGCCGGCCTCCCCGAGCGCGCCGTCGATTGCGCCGATCAGGCGCTCGGCATGGCCCTTGCCAATGTCGAGCACCTCGCGTCCGAGCTCCTGGCCCGCTGCACTGTCATAGACACAGGCGGCGCAGAGGCTGGCGGCGGTGTCGATGGCAAGGAGGATCATGGGCGAGGTATGTGCTTTGGCACACCCTCCTCTGTCCTGCCGGACATCTCCCCCTCAAGGGGGGAGATCACGCCGGCCGCTGATGGGGTTCCTCCTTCTGCACCATCGGAGATTGGCGCAGGCTGTGACGACATCCGATCTCCCCCCTTGAGGGGGAGATGTCCGGCAGGACAGAGGGGGGTGACAGCGGCACCCGGCGCACGGCCGCCCGCACCCCACCCGGCCGGCCCTTGGCTGGCCACCCTCCCCTCAAAGGGGAGGGAAAGGCCGGTGCCTGTCATCCCCTCGCCTTCAGTTCCAGCCGGCGCGCGTGCAGGATTGGCTCGGTGTAGCCGGAGGGCTGCGTGCGGCCCTTGAAGACCAGGTCGCAGGCGGCCTGGAAGGCGATGGAGTTGTCGAAATCCTCAGCCATCGGCCGGTAGAGCGGGTCGCTCGCGTTCTGGCGGTCGACCCCGGCGGCCATGCGCTTCATCGTTTCCCTCACCTGCTCTTCGGTGCAGACGCCGTGATGGAGCCAGTTGGCGATATGCTGCGAGGAGATGCGCAGCGTCGCCCGATCCTCCATCAGCCCGACATCGTTGATGTCGGGCACCTTGGAGCAGCCGACACCCTCCTCGATCCAGCGCACGACATAGCCCAGAATGCCTTGCGCATTGTTATCGAGCTCCTTCTGGATTTCCTCCGGCGTCCAGTTCGGGCGCACGGCGACCGGCACGGAAAGGATGTCGTCGAGCCTGGCGCGCGGCCGCCCCTTCAGTTTCTCCTGCACGGCGTGCACGTCGACCTTGTGGTAGTGCGTCGCATGCAGCGTCGCGGCGGTCGGCGAGGGTACCCAGGCGGTGTTGGCCCCGGCCTCCGGATGCGCGATCTTCTCGGCGAGCATATCCGCCATCCTGTCCGGCATCGCCCACATGCCCTTGCCGATCTGGGCGTGGCCGGAAAGCCCGCATTCCAGCCCGATATCGACGTTCCACGCCTCGTACGCATTGATCCAGGCGGCCCTCTTCATGTCGCCCTTGCGGATCATCGGCCCTGCCTCCATCGAAGTATGGATCTCGTCGCCGGTACGGTCGAGGAAGCCCGTATTGATAAAGACGACGCGATCCTTCGCGGCGCGGATGCATTCCTTGAGGTTGACCGTGGTGCGGCGCTCCTCGTCCATGATGCCCATCTTCATCGTGTTGGGCGCCATGCCGAGCGCTTTCTCCACCCGGCCGAAGAGCTCGACGGCAAACGCCACCTCGTCCGGC
>JBQCFH010000502.1:0-8687 GCA_051959385.1 Rhizobiaceae bacterium
CCGCCGCGCCACGCCCGAATCCATCGCCGCCTTCGCCACCGCGACCGGAATGGCCGAAATGAGGCGGGGATCGAACGGCACCGGGATGATGTAATTCGGCCCGTATTTCGGCCGCGCCCCCTGATAGGCGGCGGCGACATCGTCGGGCACGTCCGCGCGGGCGAGATCAGCCAGCGCCCTGGCCGCCGCCACCTTCATCTCCTCGTTGATGGTGGTGGCCCGCACGTCGAGCGCGCCGCGGAAGATGTAGGGAAATCCGAGCACATTGTTGACCTGGTTCGGATAGTCGGAGCGGCCGGTCGCCATGATCGCGTCTGTACGGATGTCGGCCACCTCTTCCGGCGTGATCTCCGGATCCGGATTGGCCATGGCGAAGATGATCGGATTCTTCGCCATCGAATCCACCATCGGCCGGGTCAGCGCGCCCTTGGCCGAAAGGCCGAAGAAGATATCGGCCCCGTCGAGCGCCTCCGCGAGGCTGCGCGCCTTGGTCTTCGACGCGTGCGCCGATTTCCACTGGTTCATGCCTTCGGTACGGCCCTGGTAGACGACGCCCTTGGTGTCGCAAAGGATGATGTTCTCCGGCGAAAAGCCCATCGCCTTCAGGAGTTCGATGCAGGCGATGCCGGCGGAGCCGGCACCGTTGCACACGAGCTTCGCCGACTTCATGTCGCGCCCGGTGAGGTCGAGCGCGTTGATGAGACCCGCCGCCGCGATGATCGCGGTGCCGTGCTGGTCGTCATGGAAGACGGGAATGTCGAGCAGTTCGCGCAGCCGCTGCTCGATGATGAAGCAGTCGGGCGCCTTGATGTCCTCCAGGTTGATGCCGCCGAAGGAGGGGCCGAGATAGCGCACGCAATTGACGAATGCGTCGGCGTCGGCCGTGTCGACCTCCAGATCGATCGAATCGACGTCGGCGAAGCGCTTGAACAGCACCGCCTTGCCTTCCATCACCGGCTTGGAGGCGAGCGCGCCGAGGTTGCCGAGACCGAGGATCGCCGTTCCATTGGAGATGACGGCGACGAGATTGCCGCGGCTCGTATAGTCGAAGGCGCGGCTCGGTTCCTCGGCGATGGCGCGCACCGGCACGGCGACGCCCGGCGAATAGGCGAGCGAAAGGTCGCGCTGGGTCGCCATCGGCTTGGTGGGATTGATCTCGAGCTTGCCGGGCCGGCCGGAGGAGTGGAAGTCGAGCGCCTCCTGGTCGCTGACCGACGGCCTGGAGTTGCCCGATTTGCTTTTGGAAGCCTTAGAATCCAAAAATTCTCTCCCTCTTGGCGCTCTTCTTTGTGGAGCACCGCTGTTAAGGCTACACTTTGCCGGCTGGAATCGCCAAGCGGGATTAGCGCAGAGCTTCGAAAAGCAGTTTCGCCGTGAACGATGTAACGCCCATCAGCAGCGCCGCGGCCTTCGCGGGCACGCCGGCTCCGGAAAGCGATGACCCTGCCGCGCCGATGCCCGCCGCCGTGGGCGGCATGACCCCGATGCCCGCCGCCGCGGGCGGCATAACCCCGATGATGGAGCAATATATCGAGATCAAGTCGGCCAATCCCGACTCGCTCCTCTTCTACCGCATGGGCGATTTCTACGAGATGTTCTTCGAGGACGCGGAAGTCGCCTCGCGCGCGCTTGGCATCGCGCTCACCAGGCGCGGCAAGCACCAGGGCCACGATATCCCGATGTGCGGCGTGCCGGTGCACGCGGCGGACGACTACCTGCAGAAGCTGATCGCGCTCGGCCACCGCGTCGCCGTTTGCGAGCAGATGGAAGACCCGGCCGAAGCGAAAAAGCGCGGCTACAAGGCTGTCGTCCGGCGTGACGTGATCCGGCTGGTGACACCCGGGACCATCACCGAGGAAAAGCTGCTGGCGCCGTCGGAAACCAACTATTTGATGGCGCTGGGACGCGTGAAAGGGGACGGCGAGGCGCTGGCGCTCGCCTGGATCGACATTTCCACCGGTACTTTCCGGGTGACGGAGACGGCGCCGGAACGCCTGCTCACCGATATACTGCGCATCGATCCGCGCGAACTGATTGTCGCCGAACCGGTCTTCCATGATCGGGCGCTGCGTCCCGTCTTCGATATGCTCGGCCGCGTCGCCAACCCGCAGCCGGCAATCCTGTTCGATTCAGGCAGCGCTGCCGATCGCATCGGCCGCTTCTTCGGCCTCGCGACGCTCGACGGGCTCGGCCAGTTCTCGCGCGCCGAGCTTTCTGCCATTTCCGGCGCCATCGCTTATGTGGAGAAGACGCAGAAGTCGGAGCGCCCGTCGCTGACCCGGCCCGAGCGCGAGGCGTCCGGCTCCTCGCTTTTCATCGATCCTGCGACGCGGGCCAATCTCGAGCTTTCCCGGACGCTTTCGGGCGGCCGCGACGGCAGCCTGTTGAAAGCGGTCGACCGGACCGTCACCGGGGCCGGCGCCAGGCTGCTGGCCGAGCGGCTGATGTCGCCGCTGACCGACCCAGCGGCCATCGGCGCGCGGCTTGATTCGGTCTCCTTCCTGCTTGCCGAGCCGCGTCTGAGGGAAGGGCTGCGCGCCGTGCTGAAGGGGGCGCCGGACATGCAGCGTGCCCTTTCGCGCCTTGCGCTCAACAGGGGCGGGCCGCGCGATCTCGCCGCGCTCGCGGCCGGCCTGGCCGCCGCACGAGAGATAGCCCAGCTCATGAAACAGGAGCCGCTGCCGGTCGAGCTTGATTCGGCATGCAAGGCGGTTGCCGCACTCCCTTGGCCGTTTGCCGACCATCTGACGGCCGCGCTGGCCGACGACCTGCCGCTACTGAAGCGCGACGGCGGGCTGGTGCGCGCGGGCTATCATGCCGAGCTCGACGAGATGCGGGCGCTGCGCGACCAGTCGCGGCGCGTCATCGCCGCCATGGAGCGCGAGCTTGCCGAGGAGACCGGCATCCGCTCGCTCAAGATCCGGCACAACAATGTGCTAGGCTACTATATCGAGGTCACCGCCAACCATCGCGACGCGATGACCGGTTCGGACGCCGCCCGCGCCCGCTTCATCCATCGGCAGACCATGGCGAGCGCCATGCGCTTCACCACGACGGAACTCGCCGAGCTGGAAACGAAGATCGCCAACGCCGCCGACCGGGCGCTGTCGATCGAGCTCGCCGTCTTCGATGCGCTGGTCGGGGAGGCCGTCACCCATGCCGGAGCCATCCGCGCGGGGGCTGAGGCGCTTGCGGTCTTCGACGTCTCGGCGGCGCTGGCGACGCTGGCTGAAAGCGAGAATTATTGCCGGCCCGAGGTCGACGGCAGCCTAGCGTTCCAAATCGAAGGCGGACGCCACCCGGTGGTGGAGCAGGCGCTGCGGCGGCAGGCGGCCAATCCCTTCGTCGCCAACGATTGTGACCTCTCCCCGGCCGATGGCGAGAAGCTGGGCGCCATCTGGCTTCTGACCGGGCCCAATATGGGCGGCAAATCGACCTTCCTGCGCCAGAATGCGCTGATCGCCATTCTTGCCCAGGCGGGCTCCTTCGTGCCGGCGAAGCGGGCGCATATCGGCGTCGTCGACCGCCTTTTCTCCCGCGTCGGCGCGTCCGACGATCTGGCGCGGGGGCGCTCGACTTTCATGGTCGAGATGGTCGAGACGGCGGCGATCCTCAACCAGGCCGGCAGCCGGGCGCTGGTCATCCTTGACGAGATCGGCCGCGGCACCGCCACCTTCGACGGGCTTTCCATCGCCTGGGCGGCGGTCGAATACCTTCACGAGAAGAACGGCTGCCGCGCCATCTTCGCCACGCATTTCCACGAGATGACCGCGCTCGCTGAAAAGCTGCCTCGCCTCGCCAACGTCACCATGCGCGTCAAAGAATGGGAGGGCGACGTCGTTTTCCTGCACGAATTCGCGCGCGGCGCCGCCGACCGCTACTACGGCGTGCAGGTGGCGCGGCTCGCCGGCTTGCCAGAGGCGGTCGTCGAACGCGCGCGCGAGGTTCTGCACCAGCTCGAAGCCGGCGAGACTTCCGGCAAGGCGGAGCGGCTGGTGGACGACCTTCCCTTGTTTTCTGTCCAGGTGCGGCAACAGCCCGCCAAGCCGAAGGCGGATGACGGCTTGGCCGAAGCCATCCGCGCGCTCCACCCCGACGAGATGACGCCGCGCGAGGCGCTGGAGGCGATCTACCGGCTGAAAGGTCTCGTTCCAAAGTAGCCCGACATTCGCGAGCCTGCGCAACTCCCGCCGCCGTCATTCGTTGAACGATTATGCAACGGGAAAAGATTTCTTCGCGAGCGATAGCCTCCGCAGGATATGACTTGGGCAGGCATATTCTCGAGCTCGAATATGTCGGAGGCAGCGTCTACCGCTATTTCGGCGTCGGGCCGAAGATCTGGGCCGCTTTCGCCAGGGCGCCCTCGAAGGGCGCCTTTGTCAACGACCGCATCAAGGGTGCCTATCGGTACCGTCTCGTCCGGAGCGGCCGGCGCCTTCCTCTGTTGGGCACGCCGACGCCGCGCCCCCGGCGGCGGGATAGCGATAAACGCGGATCGGCGAAGCGGGCGACAGCGGACACTCGCTGAGCCAGGCGGGAGGCCGTCCTTCGATCAGGTCCAGCGCCAGCGGGAACGCCTTCTCAAGATCGGTCAGGGGTTCGCCGCGCCATGCACAGACCACGACATGGGTCGCTTTCGCTTGGTCGAGATATTTCCTTGGGTCTGGCGTCTGCGGGTCAAGGAAGCGGTAGACCCTTTCGATTCCTTTCCATGAAGGGTGGTGCGGCGTCGCCACGATCGCCGCTTGCCGGCGCGGCTCGGCCGCCAGCAGATGAATGCCGAGATCCGGCGGAGCGAACAGGCGGGCGCCCTGCGGCCATTCGGGGAGGGCCGAATCCGGGAACCTGCAGGCGCTGGCCAATTCCGCACCGCTCGGCGACGTATGCGCGCGGTTCTGGTGGACGAGATGGAAAACCAGGAGCCCGGCCACCAGGAAAATTCCCGGTCCGACGGCGGCGGCGGCCGGCGGCGGCGAACGGGTGATTTCGCCTGCCAGCACTTTGCCCTTTTCAGCCAGGCTCGGAGCGCATGCGGCGAAGGCCAGCATCAGGCCCGGACTGGCGAAGAAGGCCGTGTAGCGGAAATATCTGAGATAGAAGAGCGCATGCAGGACCGCCAGCAGGCTGAAGAGGGCGAGCACGGTGAGTTCGCGCCGGCGAAATCGGTCGCGCAAGGCGAAGACGAACGGCGCGAGCGCGCCGACGACGATGAGCGCGACGCCCGCCATATCCGGCGAGAGCACGATGTTCGGCCTGTGCAGGATGTCTTTTTCCTGGCCGATCCGGAACAGCCACTGTTCCTTGACATAGGTGCTGAGTTCTCCATAGGGCCCGGCGCGGCATTCCGGAAACAGGACGATAAGGACGGCCGCGCTGGCGGCGGCGCACAGGCCGAGCAACGCGGCACGGCCCGCCGGACCGCGGATCTGGTCCGATAGCCTGCCCGCAACGATGAACGACAGCCCCGCCGAGGTGAGCGCCAGCAGATGCGGCGTCGAATAGCTGTCGCAGGCGACCGCGCCGTAATGCCAGGGCGGAATGATCATCGCATAGGAGACGAGGGCCGTGCCGGTCAGTCCGGCGCCGAAACGGGCAAGCTGCCGATCGGCATCTTCTCGCCCGAGCACGAAACTGCCCGCGAAGAGCGCCATGAGAAGCGCGAAGAAAAGCAGGAACTCGACGCTGATCGCAAGCGTCAGCGCCGCCAGTACGCCGATCAGCAGGGCCGGCGGGCGCGGCGCGACCGCGCAGGCGACCGCCAGCAACAGGAAGACCAGTTCCAGGTTGTGATAGTCGATCCGGTCGGGCGCGAACTCGAACAGGGCCGGCAGCACGAAGAGGAACGACATGGCGAAGACGGCATCGGGCCGTTGGAAGCCGTAGGCCGCGACGATCCGCCGGAAGGCATACAGGACCGGCAGCAGAAGAAGGAGCGGAACCGCGTAGCAGGCGATCGAAAGAGCGGTCTCGCGGCTCGTGATCGGCGAAAGCGACGCTGCCAGTGCCGCGTAGGGCAGATCGACGAGCCGCACCCAATGGGAGACGAAGGGCTCCGGCTGCAGGACGCCCTGGATGGTACGGTCGAACCAGGCCCAGGTGTCGAGGACATTCCTGATCTCGACCAGCTTAAGAAGATCGTCCAGATCGCTGTTTGGAGAGAAGCCCGCAAGATGGCAGAGCGCGAGGAGGAGCGCCGCCGCGGCCCAAGCGATGATCACCGCGAACCGGGCGATGATCGCGCCGCCTCGTCCGGCTTGCTCCGAGCCCCGATAATCTGCTGCGACCGCCATGACGAGACGCCTCTTCCCTCCGCGCCATTCTCGATGGACAAGATTGCAATCGCGTAAAGCTGCGATGCTTTCCGAAAATGAGCGGCGGCCCGGGGCGCCGCATCTCGCGGCCGGCCATATCCATCGCCATCTTTTCGCGCTATAGACCGCGCCCGAAAAAGGACATGCCGAAGCGGACATGGCGAAGATCGCGCTGAAGCTCGAGGAAATGATCGACGGCGAGGCCCTGCGCCGCGATCTGGCCTCGCTTGCGGCAAATACCGCCGGCGACGGCTCTGCGCCGGAATTGCGGCAGGCGGTGGTGGCCCTGCTCAAGCAGCGGCTCGCCGCCGGCCGGCGCAAGGCCGAGGAAATGCTGCTTGCCGACGTCGGCGGAACGGCTTGCGCCGTGCGGCTTTCCCACCTCATGGACGAGATCGTCCGCACGCTCTACGACTTCGCCTCGAGCTGCGTCTATCGATCCGCCAATCCCTCCGCGGCCGAACGCATGGCGGTGGTGGCGGTCGGCGGCTACGGCCGCGGCACGCTCGCCCCCGGCTCCGACATCGACCTCTTGTTTCTCCTGCCCTACAAGCAGACGCCGTGGGGCGAGCAGGTGGTCGAATACATGCTCTACGTGCTGTGGGACATGGGCCTGAAGGTCGGCCACGCCACCCGCAATGTCGACGAATGCGTTCGCCTCTCCCGCTCGGACGTCACCATCTGCACAGCCGTTCTGGAGGCGCGGTTCATCTGGGGCGCCAGGCCGCTGTACGACGATTTGGTGCGCCGCTTCGACCGCGAGGTCGTGAGGGATACCGGTCAGGAATATATCCAGGCCAAGCTGGCCGAGCGCGACGCGCGCCACCACAAGGCCGGCGAATCGCGCTACCTCGTCGAGCCCAACGTCAAGGACGGCAAGGGCGGGCTGCGCGACCTGCAGACCCTCTTCTGGATCGCCAAATATCATTATCGCGTCCGCGACGGCGGCGACCTCGTCGGCAAAGGCGTCTTCACCCGCGAGGAATATCTGAAGTTCCGCAAGGCCGACGATTTTCTCTGGGCCGTGCGCTGCCATATGCATTTCCTCACGGGGCGTGCCGAGGAGCGGCTCCATTTCGACATCCAGCGCGACATCGCCGAGCGCCTCGGCTACACCAGCCACCCGGGGCTTTCCGCGGTCGAGCGCTTCATGAAGCACTACTTTCTCGTCGCCAAGGACGTCGGCGACTTGACGCGCATCTTCTGCGCGGCGCTCGAGGAGGAACAGGCCAAGCAGGTACCTGGCTTCAACCGGCTTTTCCTCAATTTCTCCCGTCGTAAGCGCAAGATCGCCGGCACCAGCGATTTCATCGTCGACAACCAGCGCATCAATGTCGTCGACGACGCGGTGTTCGAGCGCGACCCGGTCAACCTGATCCGGCTGTTCTGGCTGGCCGACCGGCACGGGCTGGAATTCCATCCGGACGCCATGCAGCTCGTCACCCGCTCGCTTCGCCTCGTCACGCGCAGCCTGAGGCGCGACGCCGAGGCGAACCGACTCTTCATGGATGTGCTCACCTCTGAACGCAATCCCGAGCTCAATCTGAGGCGCATGAACGAGGCCGGTCTGCTCGGCAAGCTCATCCCCGATTTCGGCAAGATCGTCGCGATGATGCAGTTCTCGATGTACCACCACTATACGGTCGACGAGCATCTGCTGCGCTGCATCGGCGTGCTCTCGGAAATCGAGCATGGCGGAGCGGTGAAACTCCACCCGCTGACCGATTCGCTCATTCGGGGGATGAAGGCGCATCGCGAGCTTCTCTACGTGGCCCTCCTCTTCCATGATATCGCCAAGGGGCGGCCGGAAGACCATTCGGTCGCCGGCGCCCGCATTGCCCGGCGCACCTGCCCGCATATGGGCCTTTCGCCGGCCGACACCGAGACCGTCGCCTGGCTGGTCGAGCAGCACCTCACCATGTCGATGACGGCGCAGACGCGCGACCTGAACGACCGCAAGACGATCGAGGATTTCGCCGCGATCGTGCAATCGGTCGAGCGGCTGAAGATGCTTCTCGTGATCACCGTCTGCGACATTCGCGGGGTCGGCCCCGGCGTCTGGAACGGCTGGAAGGGGCAGCTTTTGCGCACGCTCTATTTCGAGACGGAGCTGCTTCTGACGGGCGGGTTCTCGGAGGTTCCGCGCGCCAAGCGCGCCGAGGAGGCGCGGGCCGTGCTTTCGGCGGCGCTGGCCGACTGGCCAGAGGAGGAGCGCGCGCGCTATCTGGCGCTGCCCTATGACAATTACCTCCTGACCGTCGACCTTGAGAACCAGAAGCGCCACGCCGAGTTCATCCGGGAGGCGGATGCCGCCCGGCGGCCGCTGGCGACCATGGTCAAGCTGCACCAGTTCGAGGCGGTGACCGAGATCACCGT
>JBQCFH010000503.1:0-3074 GCA_051959385.1 Rhizobiaceae bacterium
CACCTCGAAATGCCGCTTGCCGTCGACCATTGAGGTAATCGCCTGGTGCGATGTGTCCTCGCAGGCGATGTGGCAGCGCCCGCACTTGATGCAGAGATCCTGGTCGATATGCGCCTTGGTGACGTAGTTCAGGTTGAGATACTGCCAGTCCGTCACGTTGGGCGTGGCGCGGCCGACGAAATCGTCGAGCGTGGTGTGGCCTTTCTCGTCCATCCAGTTCTTCAGGCCCTCGATCATCTCCTGGACGATCTTGAAGCCGTAGGTCATCGCCGCCGTGCAGACCTGCACGTTGCCGGCGCCTAGCGCCATGAACTCGGCCGCGTCGCGCCAGTTGGTGACGCCGCCGATCCCGGAGATCGGCAAACCGCGCGTTTCGGGATCGCGCGCGATCTCGGCGACCATGTTGAGCGCGATCGGCTTCACCGCCGGTCCGCAATAGCCGCCATGCGAACCCTTGCCGTCGATCGAGGGCTCCGGCGAGAACGTGTCGAGGTCGACCGAGGTGATCGACGATACGGTGTTGATGAGCGACACGGCATCCGCCCCGCCCTTCTTCGCCGCCCGCGCCGGATAGCGGATATCGGTGATGTTCGGCGTCAGCTTAACAATGACGGGCATGCGCGTGTTCTGCTTGCACCAGCGCGCGACCATCTCGATATATTCCGGAACCTGGCCGACGGCCGAGCCCATGCCGCGCTCCGACATTCCGTGCGGGCAGCCGAAATTGAGCTCGATCCCGTCCGCGCCGGTGTCCTCGACCAGGGGCAGGATGGCCTTCCAGGCCGCCTCTTCGCAGGGTACCATGATCGAGGCAATCAGCGCCCTGTCCGGCCAGTCGCGCTTGACCTGCTTGATCTCGCGAAGATTGACCTCCAGCGGCCGGTCGGTGATCAGCTCAATATTGTTGAGGCCGAGCAGCCGCCGGTCGGCGCCCCAGATGGCCCCGTAGCGCGGGCCGTTGACGTTGACGATCGGCGGTCCGGCCTCGCCCAGCGTTTTCCATACCACGCCGCCCCAGCCCGCCTTGAAGGCGCGCACGACATTGTACTCCTTGTCGGTCGGCGGAGCGGATGCCAGCCAGAACGGGTTCGGGGATTTGATGCCGAGGAAGTTGTTGCGGATGTCAGCCATGGCTTTACTCCTTCCCAGCCTGCGGTGGTGTTGAGCGAATGCGGATCATCGGCGTTGCTCCGGCAGTTTGTCGAAGGCCGGAACGCCGTCCGGAATGACGTGGAAACTGGCTTTCTCTTCGCAGAAAATTGCGATCTTCGGCCCGCCATAGACTTCCGGGTCGTCGAGCGTGCCGACCTTGAGCACGAGTTGCGGCAGGCCCGGACGGCGCGTGAGGAGGTGCGTCCCGCATTCGGCGCAGAAATCGCGCGTCACTGCATTCGGGAGATCGGGCCGTTTGTATTGCTTCGGCTCGCCCTCGACATAGGCGAAACCTTCCGGCGGTATGAGCATGAAGTAGTTGGGGCCGCCGCCCGAGATGTGCTGGCAGGCGCGGCAATGGCATTCGGCCTTGAGCACCGGCGCGGCGGAGACGCGATAGCGCAGCGCGCCGCAATAGCATCCGCCGTGAAGTTCACCGTCCATCATCGCGCCTCCACATTAGCGGCACGCGACGCGCCAATATTGGCTATTTTCGGTCGCGCGATTATATTGAAATGACCGGCAGCGGCGCGAGCGTGGGAATGACGGAACGACGCTTTACAATCCATTTGCTTCCCGAGCCCGAGGGCGGCTTCACCGTTCGCGTTCCCGCGCTGCCTCCGGTCGTTACCTACGGCGCGACCTATGAAGAGGCGCTCGCAAATGCGCGAGAGGCCATCGAGGCTGTAATCGAGGTCTATCGGGAAGACGGGATCGAGATACCGCCCGACATAGAAACGCGCATCGACAGCCTCACCGTTGCAGCCTGACCGGTGAACCCGCGCAGGCTTCCTGTCGTCAAAGGCAAGGCGGTGCTCCGAGCTTTGCAAAAAGCTGGGTTCGAGCTCCGGCATGTGCGCGGCAGCCATCACGTACTGACGCATCCCGGTCCTCCCCGGCGAATGCTTTCGGTGCCTGTGCATGGAAATCGAACGATCCCCGTAGGCACGCTGGCGGCAATTCTCGAAGAAGCGGGGCTTTCAGCCGAGGCGTTCACGGATTTGCTCTAGCTCGTCGTCAGCATCCGATGGATGCTTTCCGCCGCATCGCGGCCGGCCGCAACCGCCGAGACCGTCAGATCCTCGCGGCCGTCGGCCACGCAGTCGCCGCCCGCCCAGACTTTGGCAAGCGAAGTGCGGCCCTCGCCATCGACCTTGATCTTGCCATTCTCCATCTCGATCAGGTTACCGCTGCCGTTGAGCGGCGCCGCATCGAAGCTCTGGCCGATCGCCTTGAAGACCTGATCGGCTTCGATCCTGAGCGTCTCGCCGGTCCCGACCAGTCTGCCGTCCCTCAGGGCGGTATATTCGAGCTCGATTGCGGTGAGCTTGCCGCCTTCGGCAATCACGCGCTTCGGCTGCAGCCAATGGCGGATGGTGACGCCATTCGCCGCCGCCAGGTCCTGCTCATATTCGGATGCGTTCATGTGCTCCTGGCCGCGCCGATAGCAGATCGTCACCTCCTCCGCACCGAGGAGCTTCGACTGCACGGCCGCATCGATCGCGGTCATGCCGCCGCCGATGACGACCACGCGGCGCCCCACCGGCAGCCTCGCCAGATCTTCCGTTTGCCGCAGCACCGCAATGAAATCGACAGCGTTGGCGACGCCATCGGCGTCCTCGCCCTCAGCGCGTAAGGCATTGACGCCGGCGAGCCCCGCCCCCAGAAAGACCGCATCGTATTCGCCGGTCAGGTCGGCGAGCGAAATGTCCCGGCCGAGCGCCTTGCCGTTCTCGATCCGGATGCCGCCGATGGCGGTGACGTAGTCCACTTCGGCCTGGGCAAATCCATCGACGGTCTTGTAGGCTGCGATGCCGTATTCGTTGAGGCCGCCGGCCTTCGGCCGCGCCTCGAATATGGTGACGTCGTGACCGTGCATCGCGAGCCGGTGGGCGCAGGCGAGACCGGCCGGGCCCGCCCCG
>JBQCFH010000504.1:0-2617 GCA_051959385.1 Rhizobiaceae bacterium
CTCATCCTCGACGAGCCGACCGGCGTGCTGACGCCGGCGGAGGCGGATCACCTTTTCCGCATCCTCCGCCAGCTAAAGGAGCAGGGAAAGACCGTCGTCCTGATCACCCACAAGCTGCGCGAGATCATGGCCGTCACCGACAACGTCTCCGTCATGCGGCAGGGCACGATGGTGGCGACCCGCAAGACCGCGGAGACAACCGTCGGCGAACTCGCCGAGCTCATGGTCGGACGCCGCGTATTGCTTCGCGTGGAAAAGGGCGAGCCGACGCCCGGCGAGTTCAAGCTTGTCGTCGAGGGGCTGACGGTGAAGGATTCCCGCGGCGTCACCATGGTCGACAACGTCTCCTTCGGCGTGCGCGCCGGCGAGATCGTCGGCATCGCGGGTGTCGCCGGGAACGGCCAGTCGGAGCTGATCGAGGCGATATCCGGCATCCGCCACGCGGTTTCCGGCCGCGTGCTGCTCGACGGAAAGCCGATCGAAGTGACCGGCCATGCCGATCCGGGCGAGCTCAGGGAGCGCGGGCTCGCGCACGTGCCGGAGGACCGCCACCATGTCGGCCTGGTGCTTCCCTTCGAGGAGAACGAGAACTCCATCCTCGGCTATCACGACCAGGCGAAAGATCTGAAAGGCGCTTTCCTCGACATTCCGGCCAGCCGCAAGGATGCCATGGAGAAGATCGGGAAATACGACATCCGCCCGACCGACTGCCGGCTGAAGACGGCCAATTTCTCGGGCGGCAACCAGCAGAAGATCGTGCTCGCCCGCGAGATGGAGCAGGATCCGGACGTGCTGATCGTCGGCCAGCCCACGCGGGGCGTCGATGTCGGCGCGATCGAGTTCATCCACCGACGCCTGATCGAAATGCGCGACAGAGGCAAGGCGGTGCTGCTGGTTTCGGTCGAGCTCGACGAGATCCGCTCGCTCTCCGACCGAATCCTCGTGATGTTCGACGGGCGCATCGTCGGCGAGCGCGGTCCGGAGGCCAGCGAGGGCGAGCTCGGCCTGCTGATGGCCGGGGTGGTGGAGAAGGAGGCGGCGGAGTAATGGAGATCACCGATCACGATGTCGAATGGGCCGTAGTAGATAGGCTGGCAAGCCGCTTGAGCGCAGTGATAGGCCAAGAGTTCGAGCAGACGCTAAGCTTTTCATTCACTTCAAGTATAATATCCTGGACTCTACAGCGAATAAGGACACCCGATAATTTTCCCTCCGGAATACCGCATAACTTGGAAATTTTGAAGCGCTGCTTGCAGGAAAAGAAATTCAAAGATGTATTTCAATTTTCTCTGCTTGATCGTAGAGACTCTGAATATCCCTTGCCATCTTGGACTAACGAATATCATTCGTCGGTTAATCGTAGGCGCTTGCCTGACGAAAGCGCGCTCCAGGATTTGGAAGCTCTGCGAAACGCTTTTTGTCATTCCGATGCAAGAACGGTGTTGCCGATCAATTCAGAAGCGGGTGCTCTTCGACAGTTAGAAGGATTTCGCCTGCTGCTAGTCCATTGGCGCGACAAACCTTATGGCGAGATAAAAAGCTTAGAATGGGTTCGATTGCGGGCGTGCGACATGCGCAGATTGGGGATGGAACTCGCTGCTCGATTTTGCCGCGCTATGGGCGGTGACGAGTACATTCTTCTCGCCCAGCAAAGGGGCGAAGAGCCTCATCGTGCTATCCTAAAGGAAGCAGTCTCAACCCCGGCAGGTATTTGATGTCGGTCCCATACGCAAAACTGCCCGCCTGGGCGGATTACGGCCTGATCCCGCTGATCAACGTCGTGGTTGCTTTCCTGGTGGCGGGGCTCGTGGTGCTCATCGTCGGCGAGAACCCGTTCGAGGCGGCGGTGATCCTCATCAAGGGTGCGCTCGGCGGTGGCCAGAACATCGCCTATACGCTTTACTACGCGACCAATTTCATCTTCACCGGGCTTGCCGTCGCGGTCGCCTTTCATTGCGGCCTGTTCAACATCGGCGGCGAGGGACAGGCCTATGTCGGCGGGCTCGGCCTTTCGATCGTCTGCCTTTCGCTCGACAGCACGTTCCCCTGGTGGGTCAATTTCCCGCTCGCCATCGTCGCGACGGCCTTCTTCGGCGCGCTATGGGCGCTGATCCCGGCCTATCTTCAGGCCAAGCGGGGGTCGCATATCGTCATCACGACGATCATGTTCAATTTCATCGCCGCAAGCCTGATGGTCTACCTTCTGGTCGGACCCCTCAAGGCTTCCAACACCATGGCGCCGCAGACGCGCGACTTCCTGCCCGGCGGCCAGCTGCCCAAGCTCAATTTCATCCTTCAATGGATGGGCATGAGCGTGCGCACCGCGCCGTTCAACGTCTCCTTCCTGCTGGCTTTGGCCGCCTCGGTCTTCGTCTGGGCGCTGGTCTGGCGCACACGCTTCGGCTATGAGCTGCGCACCATGGGCTTCAGCCCTGAGGCCGCCCGATATGCCGGCATCAACGAGGCGCGCATCATTATCATCACCATGCTGATATCAGGGGCCCTGGCCGGGCTGATGTCGATCAATGTCGTCATGGGCGACCAGCACCACGTGGCGCTCGATTTCGCCTCCGGCGCCGGGTTCGTCGGCATCGCGGTGGCGCTGATGGGGCGTTCG
>JBQCFH010000505.1:0-2865 GCA_051959385.1 Rhizobiaceae bacterium
GGCGATCGCGGCGTATCAGAAAAGCGCCGGCCTGCCTGCTTCCGGCCACATCGACGGCTTCCTGTTGAAGCGGCTGGGCATTCTCCAAACCAACCCGCCCCAGGAGGCTCCGCGGCCCGCGCCGCGGCCGCAGCTCGACGCGGCGACGACGCAGTCGGTTCCGCCCGGCAACGACAAGGCCCGCATCATCAAGATCCAGGCGGGCCTGAAGGCATTCGGCAATGACGGGATCGAACTCGACGGGATGATCGGGCCGAAGACGACCGCGGGCATTAAGGAATTCCAGTCGCTCTTCGGTCTCAACGTGAGCGGCGTGCCGGATGCTGCGACCTATGCCAAGATGCGCGAGGTCGGCCTGATCGAGTGAGGGGCCGATCGGGGCCGGCATTTATCGCAGGCAGGCAAGCTGCTATGGCCACGCCATGCGCGTGACATCCGATCTTTGGGTCTCCGCCCTGTTGCGGCGGGTTCAATCCTCCGGCGGCTTTGCCGCCGTTCTTCGTAGAGGCGCCGCGGAAGCCGGGGCGATCTTCATCGTCAGCCGTTCGCGCCTGGGTGAAATGAGGCTCTACGGGCCCGCCGCGCAGATCGCCTACGAGGAAGAGGGGCGCCCGCAGGAGCGCCGGTTCTCGGAAGTGCTTGGCCAGGCCGACGAGGAGGCCCTCAAGGCCCGTCTCGACAAGGAAATGCGCTTCGATCCGGACATGTGGGTCGTCGAGGTCGAAACGGGCGCGGACGGCGACGCGGAGCTGTTCCCGGTCACGACGCCTTGAGCGAGGCGGGAGCAGGCGTGGCGATATCGGAATTGTCGCCGAGCCGCTGCCGGGCCGTGCGTGCCGAGACGACGGAAAAGCTGTCCACTTTCCAGTAGCCGACCTTTTCGATCGCCGCGTCGCGGTGCAGTTGTCCGTAGCGCTCGAGAAAGAGGCGGATTGTTTCCGGATGCGCGAAATGCGACGGGAAGACCGCGGCCGTCAGCAGGAAGGCCTGCGCCTCTTCCAGGCCGAGCGCTTTCAGCGCGACCATGAGGTAGAAATAGCTTCCCGTCTCCGTCAGCGAGCGCGCCCGGTCGAACTCGATGTCGAGCGCGTCAGCGAGCGCGGTCTGGAAGAAGGCCGGCACGCCCGTCAGCGCGGTCGCGCGCAGCTTTGCGTAATGCCTGAAGCCGGCGCTTTCGTCGAAGACCTTGCCGGAGCGGTTCTCGAAACGGGGTGGACTGCCGGAGGGCCGCATCATCGCCCTCAGCTGGCGCCGCGCCTCGTCCACTGTAAGCGCAGGCTCCCGATCCCTCGCGGCAGGCGTCTTGCGGGGTTCTGCTGGGAGCGGCATCTGCGGCATTTCCTCTTTGGCGGTGAAATTGCTGTTGGCCAGGTGGCGGATTTTCGCGGGGAGATCGGCGCGCCCGGCGATCGCCCGGGCATGTCCGGCGCCATGACGGGAAATCAGCGTGACGAGATCGGCGTTGGAAAGCGCCGTCGAGCGCACCAGGAGCGGCGCGGCGATGTCAACCGGCTCGTTTGCGAGACGCAGCACCAGCGCCTGCGGCGGATGCGCCGTTTCGCTGAGCGCCGCCGCCACGAACCGCTTGGCGTCGGCCGAGACCATGTCGAAGAGCGACAGCGCAAGCTCCTCGAGCTGGTCTATCTCGCGGCGCGTCGGCCGGACCAGCGAGCAGAACGCCGACACGGCGGCGCGGAACAGCCGCTCCGCCTTTTCCTTTTCACCTGCGGTTGGAAGATGCCTGAAGTCAGCCGAAGACACGGGAATACGCTCGATACCACTTGGGAGCCGCCATCCCGCCGAGCGGGGCAGCGGCATCCAACACATTTTGCATCAATTTAGCGCCGATCCGTTAGCGGGCTGTTAACTCTAAGAGGTTCTTAATCGCGGCTGGAGGTGTTGCGTGTTTGCTCCGGAAATTTCCGAGAGGAGACCTGAGACATGGCGACGATACTGGCCTTCACTCCGCGGAAAGCGGCAGGCGGCGTATTTCCCGGACCTTTGGCGAAAGCCGGCGACGTGATCATTTTCCCCGGCGTGCGTTACGAAAAGGGCGCGCTCGTTCCCCGGCGAGGCGAAGCGATCCGGCCTGCGGGCGAAGCCCCGGTCGACGACAAGGGCGGTCCGCCCCGCCATTGACCGGCACAGGGCCGGAGCAGCGCTATCTCAGCGTGCATTTTGCATCGTCGAGATAGCGTGCGATCGTCTCCTTCCATGTCCGGTCGGGGACGAAGCTGCGCACCGCGACGATGCCTTTTCCGACATCCGCTTCCACGAAGATGGATTTTTCGAATTCCTTCGGCACGTTCTTCCGGAGTTCGATCATCTGAGCCGGCGTGACCAGCACGAGATCAAGATCGCCGAGCGTCTGGGCCCGGTCGTTGAGGCTGTAGATGTTCTGGCCGCGGCGGTTGTAGACCGACACCGACCAGAACGGCACGTGCCCGGCTGCCTCCACATGGACCGCACCCTCCGACAGGTCGAAACGGCAGGCGACCGCATCGAAGAACGGGTCGACGGCGCGGATGACAGGCGGCGCGCCTTCGCCGCTTATCCTGGTGAAGCGGTAGAAATCCGCCTTGGCCGAGAGCCGCGCCCAGGCGTCGCGCTCCGAGAAATGCGGCAACAGAAGCAGCACGACCGCGTGCACGACGCCGGCGCCGACGATGCCGACAAGGATGGCGTAGAGAAGCCGGATCATTCGCAGCCCAGCCTGGAAATGCCCGGCAGGACCACGCGCGAAATCTCGGTGCTGCTTGCGATCGGCGTATCGTAAAGGCTGAAGACCAGGACCATTGGCCCCGATCCGGAAAGCGGAAGCCAGTTGCCCGGCGCCGGGTGAGGGGAGGCCGTCACGGCGACGGC
>JBQCFH010000506.1:0-4240 GCA_051959385.1 Rhizobiaceae bacterium
TATCTCATCCTCATCATGGCATCGGTGCTGCCGCCGGGCTTCTTCATCCTGCTCGGGCTGATGCTGCTTTTTTCGTGGGTGGCATTCGTCGGCGTGGTGCGGGCGGAATTCCTGCGCGCGCGCAATCTCGAATATGTCAACGCGGCCCGCGCGCTCGGCGTCTCAAACCGCACCATCATCTACCGGCACATGCTGCCGAACGCGATGGTCGCGACGCTGACTTTCCTGCCCTTCATCCTCAACAGCTCGATCACGACGCTGACTTCGCTCGACTTCCTCGGCTTCGGACTGCCGCCGGGCTCGCCTTCCCTGGGCGAGCTCCTGAAACAGGGGCAATCGAACCTCAATGCGCCATGGCTCGGGCTGGCCGGCTTCTTCACGCTCTCGATCATGCTGTCGCTGCTGATCTTCATCGGCGAGGCAACGCGCGACGCCTTCGACCCGCGGAAGACGTTTCGGTGAGACGCCCTACATGGTATAATCGGCGAGAAATTCTACCATGGAGGCTGTCATGGGCATGAACATCAAGAGCGAGAAGGCGCACCGCTTGGCTAAACGCCTAGCGCGCGAGACGGGCACTTCCGTTACGGCTGCGGTCGAATCCGCCTTGGAAGAAAAGCTGGAACGCCTTCACTGGTCCATCGACGCAGAGGCTAAGTTTCAGCGCATAAAGCAGTATGTCGACGCATTGCCTCCGCCGCCTCCCGGGCTGACCAGCGACCATTCGGACCTTTATGACGATGACGGCTTGCCAGCATGATCGTTGATGCGTCGGCTATACTTGCGGTGCTGCTTCGGGAGACCGATGGCCCAAATTTCATGCGCGCGTTTTCGCGGGAACGGGAACTATCAATTTCCCCAGTCAACTATGTAGAGGCCTGCGCACGTCTTATGGGGCGTAGCGAAAATCCGGATCGCGTCGATGAATTGATGGAACTGGCAAATATCCGCCTTGTGGAGATAAGCGTCGAGCAAACCAAATTTGCCCGCGAGGCCTATCAGCGCTTCGGCAAGGGCAATCACCCGGCCAAGCTCAATCTCGGCGATTGCTTCGCATATGCTCTCGCCAAGGCGCGGAGCGAGCCGCTCCTCTTCAAGGGCGACGACTTCCGCAAGACCGATGTCGAGGCGGCGCTTTGAGCCAGGCGCCCCTCCTCTCCGTCCGTGATCTTTCCGTCGCCTTCAGCCAGGGCGAGCAGACGAGCCTCGCCGTCGACCATGTCTCCTTCGATGTCGGCAGGAGCGAGACGGTGGCGCTGGTCGGCGAGTCGGGCTCCGGCAAGTCGGTCACGGCGCTTTCGGTCCTGAAGCTCCTGCCCTATCCCGCTGCCAGCCACCCATCCGGCCGGATCCTCTTCGGCGGCAAGGACCTCCTTGCCGCGAACGAAAAGGAGCTTCGCCGCGTGCGCGGCAACGACATCACCATGATCTTCCAGGAGCCGATGACCTCGCTCAATCCGCTGCATTCGGTGGAGCGGCAGATCGGCGAGATCCTGCGCGTGCACCGGGGAATGCGCGATGCCGCAGCGCGTGCGCGCACGCTCGAGCTCCTGAACGAGGTCGGCATCCGCGAAGCCGAGAAGCGCCTCGGCGCCTTCCCGCACCAGCTTTCCGGCGGCCAACGCCAGCGCGTGATGATCGCCATGGCGCTCGCCAACGAACCCGACCTCCTGATCGCGGACGAGCCGACCACCGCCCTCGACGTGACCGTGCAGGCGCAAATCCTGGAGCTGCTGGCGCGGCTGAAAAAGGCGAACGGCATGTCGATGCTGTTCATCACGCACGATCTCGGGATCGTGCGGCGCATCGCCGACCGCGTTTGCGTGATGACAGGCGGCAAAATCGTCGAGGCAGGGCCGACAAGCGAGATCTTCGCCAACCCGCGACATGAATACACCCGGCATCTTCTCGCCGCCGAACCCAAAGGCAAGCCGCCCGCCTCGGACAAAAAGGCGGAAGCCGTGATGCGTGGGGAGAACGTCAAGGTCTGGTTCCCGATCAAGCAGGGCTTCCTCCGCCGGACCGTCGACCATGTGAAGGCGGTCGACGGCATCGACCTGACGGTGCGCGCGGGCCAGACGCTCGGCGTCGTCGGCGAATCCGGCTCGGGCAAGACGACGCTCGGCCTGGCGCTGGCTCGGATGATCTCATCCGAAGGGCGGATCGTCTTCACCGGCCGCGAGATCGACGCCTATTCCTTCAAGCAGATGCGGCCGCTCAGGCGCGAGTTGCAGATCGTCTTCCAGGACCCGTTCGGCTCGCTCAGCCCGCGCATGTCGATCGCGGAGATCATCGAGGAGGGGCTGCGCATCCACGAGCCGAAGCTTTCGGCGAGCGAGCGCGACGACCGCGTCGTCGGCGTGCTGAAGGAGGTGGGACTCGATCCATCGACCCGCTTCCGCTACCCGCACGAATTTTCCGGCGGCCAACGGCAGCGCGTCGCCATCGCGCGCGCCATGGTGCTCAATCCGCGCTTCGTCATGCTGGACGAGCCGACCTCGGCGCTCGACATGAGCGTGCAAGCCCAGGTGGTGGACCTGCTGCGGCGGCTGCAGGAACGGCACAACCTTGCCTATCTCTTCATCAGCCACGATCTGAAGGTCGTGCGGGCGCTCGCCAACGAGGTGATCGTCATGCGCGGCGGCAAGGTGGTGGAGCACGGTCCGGCCGAGCAGATATTCAACCGGCCGCGAACCGACTATACGAAGGCGCTCATCTCGGCCGCCTTCAGGATAGAAACGGCGCCGGAAGGCGTGGTGAGCCAATAGCCGAAGGGACAAGATGACCGGCGGACGCGTTCTCCTTTCCGTACAGGGCTTCAATCCGCAACGCTGGCACGAGCTTCTGTCGCGATCGCGCCAGGTCGTGCTGGAGCCGGACGGGCCACGCGATCCATCCATCGAATATGCGGTGGTGTGGAAGCATCGGCCCGGCGTGCTGTCGGCCGTGCCCCACCTCAAGATCATCTTCTCGGTCGGCGCGGGCGTCGACCACATCTTCGAGGATCCCGACGTTCCGGACGTGCCGATCGTCCGCGTCGTCGCCGACAACCTCACGCAATACATGACCGAATATGTCGTCTGGCGCGTGCTGGATCACCAGCGGCAGGGCCTCACCTATCGCGCGCAGCAGGCGCGCCGCATCTGGCACGAACCGCCGCAGCCGGCGGCCGATGCCATGCGCGTCGGCATCATGGGGCTCGGCACGCTCGGCCGCGCCGCCGCCAAGGCGCTCCTCGCGCTGGGCTTCAAGCTGAACGGCTGGAGCCGCTCGCTGCACACCATGCCGGGCGTCGAAACCTTTCACGGTCCGGAAGGACTCGATCCTTTTCTCCATTCAACCGACATACTGGTGTCGCTCCTGCCGCTGACGCCGGCGACGCGCGGCATCATCGACTACGACCTGCTCGGCAAGCTCAACCGCGACAACCCGCTCGGCGGCGCCTTCTTCATCAACGCCGGACGCGGACAGTTGCAGAAGGACGCCGACATCGTCCGGGCGCTCGACGACGGGCTGATCAAGGAAGCGAGCCTCGACGTATTCGAGACCGAGCCGCTGCCGGAGAAAAGTCCGCTCTGGAGCCACCCTAAGGTCTTCGTCACGCCGCATGCGGCCGCGACATCGGACCCGATCCATCTCGTGCCGCCGATGCTGGCGCAGATGGACGCCTTCGAGCGCGGCGAGAAACTGCAGAACCTGGTGGATCGGGAAGCCGGATACTGAAGCCGGGAGCTGGAAAATCCAATTTCCGGCACGCCCCACCCGCCTCGCTGCGCGAGGCACCCTCCCCTGGAAGGGGAGGGAAAGCGGCGGCGCCGCGGCTTTCCTCCCCTGTCAGGGCAGGGCAATCGCATATGGAATTCGACCCCCACTCCGGTTTGCTTCGCAAACCACCTCTCCCCCGCTCGACGGGGGAGAGGAAGCGCTGGCCGCAGGCTTGGCTCCCTTCCTCTACCCCACGAAAGTGGGGGAGAGGTGGCCCGCGAAGCGGGACGGAGTGGGGGATATTCCGTCATATGCGATAGCTCTGCCGTGAACGGAGAGAGGAGTCACAAACCTGGCCTCCCAATACCTAATGTCCACCCAGGCATCCATCCGAACCGAAAACCTGACCATCCGCTTCGGCGGGCACGCGGCGGTGAACGGCGTCTCCTGCGCCTTCCGCCCTGGAGAGCTCACCGTCATCGTCGGTCCCAACGGCGCCGGCAAGACGACGTGGTTCAACCTCGTTTCCGGCCAG
>JBQCFH010000507.1:0-2818 GCA_051959385.1 Rhizobiaceae bacterium
GGAGGAGTTCTGCAAGGCCTTCTTCGAAGTGCCTTCCGTCGGCATGCGCTTCCGGCCGAGCTATTTCCCGTTCACGGAACCGAGCCTGGAAGTCGACATCCAGTGCGACCGCTCCAAGCCGGGCGAGGTGCGCTTCGGCGAAGGCAACGACTGGATGGAGATACTGGGCTGCGGCATGGTCCATCCGAACGTGCTGCGCTTCGGCGGGCTCGATCCGGACGAATATCAGGGATTTGCCTGGGGCATGGGCATCGACCGCATCGCCATGCTGAAATACGGCATGCCCGATCTGCGCGCCTTCTTCGATGCCGACGTGCGCTGGCTTTCGCATTACGGCTTCCGTCCGCTCGACATCCCGACGCTGTTCGGAGGCCTGAGCACTTGATTTAATTGTGGCAACAATTAAATAGGGGACATGCGGGGGCATGGAACTGGAATGGGATGAGGTGAAGCGTCTGCGAACGCTGGAAGAACGGGGCCTCGATTTTGCGGATGTCATGCGTTTCCAATTCGAAACGGCAATGACGCGACCCGATCTGAGAAAAGATTATGGCGAGAAACGCTTCAACTCGATGGGCTATCTGGATGGGGTGTTGTGCAATCTTTGCTGGACGATGCGAGGCAAACGGTTCCGGATCATATCCCTGAGGAAATGTAATGAGCGCGAACGCAAGAAATACGAAAAGGCCTCCGGCACTGCCGACGCTGGATGATCTTGCCAACGGCAAGGTGACGTTGGACGAATATGAAGCCGCGCATGGCGAGGACATTCCGGAGTGGACGGACGAGGATTTCGTTCATGCTCGCCCCACACGCGAGATCTTCCCCGAAATCGTCGAGGCGTTCGAGAAAATGCGCGGCCAGCGTGGACCGCAGAAGACGCCGACCAAGGAACGGATCGGCCTCAGGCTCGACCGTGACGTCGTCGCCCATTTTCGCGCAACCGATCCCGGGTGGCAAAGCCGCATCAACAAAGTGCTCGCCGATCATATCAAGAGCGCCGGCAAATGACTGGCGCCCACACCGGCTCCTGCCGTTGCGGCAAGGTGCGGTTCGGGGCGTCCGCCGAGCCGCACCATGTCAGCTATTGCCATTGCGGCGATTGCCGCAAGGCGACCGGCTCGCCGGTGACGGCCTTCGTCGGCTTCAATGAGAGCGAGGTCGAGTTTTCCGGCAAGGACGCAAAGACGTTCGAGAACGGGCCGGTAAGGCGCGGCTTCTGCGGCGTTTGCGGCTCGCCCCTCTACTATGTCGATGCGCGCCTGCCCGGCAAAATCTATTTCATGCTCGGCGCGATGGACCAGCCGGCCTTTTTCAAGCCGACGCTGCATGCCTATGTGCGCGAGCAGCTTCCCTTCGTCCATATGCCCGACGGCCTGCCCCGGCACCTGAAATCCAGCGTGCCGCGCCCTGAAAACGGAACAGACAGATGAAATTCACCCTCTCCTGGCTCAAGGATCACCTCGAGACGGACGCCACGCTCGCCGAAATCACCGAGCGGCTGACCATGATCGGGCTCGAGGTCGAGCATGTTGATGACAAGGCGGCGCTGAAGCCTTTCGTCATTGCGAAGGTGCTGACCGCCGTTCAGCATCCGGATGCCGACCGGCTGCGCGTGCTGACGGTGGATACGGGCTCGGGCGAGCCGGTCCAGGTCGTTTGCGGCGCGCCCAACGCCCGCGCCGGGCTGGTTGGCGCCTTCGCCGCGCCGGGCACCTACATCCCCGGCATCGACACGATGCTGTCGGTCGGCAAGATCAGGGGTGTCGAGAGCCGTGGCATGATGTGCTCCGAACGCGAATTGCAGCTTTCCGACGAGCATAGCGGCATCATCGACCTGCCCGAGGACGCGCCGGTCGGGACGAGCTTCGCCGAATACGCGCATCTCGACGATCCCGTCATCGAGATCAATCTGACGCCGAACCGCCCGGACTGCACCAGCATCCACGGCATCGCGCGCGACCTCGCCGCCGCCGGGCTCGGCCGGCTGAAGGGCGGAGCGGTCGAGCCCGTCCCGGGCGAGGGCGATTGTCCGGTCAAGGTAACCATCGAGGCGCCGGATCTCTGCCCCGGCTTCGCGCTTCGTCTCGTACGCGGCGTCAAGAACGGCCCGTCACCGAAATGGATGCAGCAGCGGCTGATCGCGATCGGCCTGCGCCCCATCAACGCGCTGGTCGACATCACCAACTACATCACCTTCGACCGCGGCCGGCCGCTGCATGTCTTCGACGCGGCCAAGGTCAAGGGCGATCTCACGGTGCGCCGCGCCCGCGAGGGCGAGAAGGTGCTGGCGCTCGACGGCCGCGAATACGAGCTGACGCCGGAAATGTGCGTCATCGCCGACGAAAGTGGCGTCGAATCCATTGCCGGCGTCATGGGCGGCGAACATTCGGGCTGCGACGAGTCGACGAAGGGCGTCTTGATCGAATCGGCGCTCTGGGACCCGCTGGCGACCGCCCGCACCGGGCGCGACCTCGGCATCATCACCGACGCGCGCTATCGCTTCGAGCGCGGCGTCGATCCTGAATTCATGGTGCCAGGCATCGAGTTCGCCACGCGCATGGTGATGGAGCTTTGCGGCGGCGAACCGAGCGAGACCGAGGTGGTCGGCTATGCCGGGCCGCCGAAGAAGACCGTCATCTTCCCTGTTACCGAGGTGAAGCGCCTGACCGGCCTTGACGTGCCGGCCGAGGAAAGCCTCTCCATCCTCGACCGGCTGGGCTTCAAGGCGCGCGGCGGCGGCTATGTCATCGACATCGACGTGCCGTCCTGGCGCCCGGATGTTGATGGCAAGGCCGACCTCGTCGAGGAAGTCATG
>JBQCFH010000508.1:0-9276 GCA_051959385.1 Rhizobiaceae bacterium
AATAGGTCGCCCACAGCGCCCAGGGCGCTGCGCCGTGAAAATCGGCCTGCGCCATGGTCCGGAACAGTAGGAGCGGCAGCGCTAGCCTCACCGCGAATTCCGAAACCGCGTCGCCGATCGCCGGCTTCAGATAGCCGGAAACGCCGCAGGCATAGCCAAGCGCGACAAGGCCGAAGACGAACAGGACCGTTTCGACGAGAGAAGACATGGGCCCCGCTGATAGGGACAGGCCGGCGCATTGGCAATGCGGATATCTTGCCTGCCGCCGCCCGCGTGCTAACAGAGGCGCAGTCGATCATCGGGAGAGACCGCCATGAAGGACGTGCTGGCCGAACTGGAACGCCGCCGCGAGATCGCCCGGATGGGCGGCGGAACGACGCGCATCGAAGCTCAGCACAAGCGGGGCAAGCTCACGGCGCGCGAGCGCATCGAGATCTTCCTGGACGAAGGGTCCTTCGAGGAATTCGACATGTTCGTCGAGCACCGCTCGACCGATTTCGGCATGGAGAAGACCAAGATCGCCGGCGACGGCGTCGTCACCGGCTGGGGCACCGTGAACGGCCGCACAGTGTTCGTCTTCGCCAAGGACTTTACCGTCTTCGGGGGCTCGCTCTCGGAGGCGCATGCGGAAAAGGTCATCAAGGTGCAGGAGATGGCCCTGAAGAACCGCGCGCCGATCATCGGCTTCTACGATGCCGGCGGCGCGCGCATCCAGGAGGGCGTTGCGGCGCTCGGCGGCTATGCCGAGATCTTCCAGCGCAACGTGCTCGCCTCCGGCGTCATCCCGCAGATTTCCGTCATCATGGGTCCGTGCGCCGGCGGCGACGTCTATTCGCCGGCCATGACCGACTTCATCTTCATGGTGCGCGACACGTCCTACATGTTCGTCACCGGGCCGGACGTGGTGAAGACCGTCACCAACGAGACTGTCACCGCGGAGCAGCTCGGCGGCGCCTCGATCCACACGACGAAATCCTCGATCGCCGACGGCGCCTACGACAACGATGTCGAGGCGCTTCTGCAGATGCGGCGGCTGATCGACTTCCTGCCCGCCTCCAACACGGGCGAATTGCCGGAGATCGACTGCGCGCAACCGGCAACGGAAATCGACCCTTCGCTCGACCTGCTGATTCCCGACAACGCCAACAAGCCCTACGACATCAAGGAACTCATCCTGAAAACGGCCGACGAAGGCGATTTCTTTGAAATCCAGGCCTCCTTCGCGAAGAACATCGTCACCGGGTTCGGCCGCGTCGAGGGCCGCACGGTCGGCTTCGTCGCCAACCAGCCGATGGTGCTCGCCGGCGTGCTCGATTCGGATGCTTCACGCAAGGCGGCGCGCTTCGTGCGCTTCTGCGACTGCTTCAACATTCCGATCGTCACCTTCGTCGACGTGCCGGGCTTCCGGCCCGGCACCGCGCAGGAATATGGCGGCCTCATCAAGCACGGCGCCAAGCTGCTCTTCGCCTATGCGGAGGCGACCGTGCCGAAGATCACGATCATCACCCGCAAGGCCTTCGGCGGCGCCTATGACGTCATGGCGTCCAAGCATTTGCGCGGCGACATCAACTATGCCTGGCCGACGGCGCAGATCGCCGTGATGGGCGCCAAGGGCGCGGTCGAGATCATCTACCGCAAGGACATCGAGGACGCCGAAAAGATCGCCGTCCACACGAAGGGATATGAGGACCGCTTCCTTTCGCCCTTCGTGGCTGCCGAGCGCGGCTATATCGACGAGGTGATCATGCCGCATTCGACGAGGCGGCGCGTCGCGCGGGCGCTTCGGATGCTGCGCAACAAGAACCTGCAGAACCCCTGGAAGAAGCACGACAACATCCCGCTGTAGGGCGGGTACGCCTTTCAGGACAATCGCTTTATGACAGCAAAACACCCCCCTCACCGCCTCGCGGAGCCTGTCCTCGGGACTTGAGCAGCCTTCCATCGAGTCTCGACACCGCCCTCCCCTTCTGGTATCCCGCGCGCCGCTGTTTATGGAAACGCAGGCCGGTCGGTAGTCCGGCGGCCCCCGGCAAGGGGCTCGAAGCCCCGGCGCCGCGCCGGGGTCCACAGCCAAGAGACAGATCATGCCGTTCGCTCGCGCGGCTCCCGCCGCCCGCATCATTGCGGATCGCGTGCGATCGGCCGATTCCGAATGGACCCGAGGCCATGGACAACCCCGTTCGACCGACAAACGCCTCCGGATTCGTTGCCCCGCCGATCAGCGAGCGCGAAAAGAACGCGATCATCGGCGGCGTCCTGCTCTCGATGCTGCTTGCCGCGCTCGACCAGACGATCGTCGCGCCGGCCCTGCCGACGATCGGCGGTGCGCTCGGCCATGCGGAATACCTGCCCTGGATTGTCACCGCCTACCTGCTCACCGCAACCGCGATGGCGCCGCTCTACGGCAAGATTTCCGATATCCATGGGCGGCGGCCGACGATCTACGCGGCCATCCTGTTCTTCCTCGCGGGCTCCGTCGTCAGCGCGCTTTCGGCGAACATGTTCATGCTCATCCTCGGCCGCGCGATCCAGGGCGTCGGCGGCGGCGGCCTGTTCGCGCTGACGCAGACTGTTATCGGCGACCTCGTGCCGCCGCGCGAGCGGGCCAGCTATGCCGCCTGGATCTCGGGCACCTGGGCGGTCGCCAGCGTCGCCGGGCCGCTGCTCGGCGGCTATTTCGCCGGCCATCTCCACTGGTCGCTCATCTTCTGGATCAACCTGCCGCTCGGCGCCTTCGCCATGGCGATCCTCAACAACCCGCTGAAGAAGCTCAGCATCGCGGCCCGCCAGCACCGGGTGGATGCGCCGGGCGCAATCCTGCTCATCGCCGCGACATCGGTGCTGCTTCTGATGCTGAACTGGGGCGGCAGCACCTATGCGTGGCTGTCGGCGCCGATCGCGATGCTCGCGGCGCTGTCCCCTGTCCTGTGGATCGCGTTTTCGTGGTGGCTGCTGCGCACCAAAGAGCCCCTGATCTCGCTCGAAATCCTCGTCAATCCTGTCGTCAGGAACGCCACCATCGGGACGTTCATCGTGCAGGCCGTTTTCGTCGGCCTTTCGGTGTACCTGCCGATCTACATGCAACTTTTCCTGCATCTCTCGGTGGAAGATTCCGGCACTGCGCTCCTCGGGCTGATGCTGGGAACGGTCGCCGGCGCCATGGGCAGCGGCCAGCTTGTCTCACGCGTGACGCACTACAAACTTATCGCGATAGTTGGGGCGCTTTTCTGCGCAACCTGCCTGGCCGCCCTCGGCTTCCTGGCGGATCATGCGTCCGTTCTGACAGTGGAACTGCTTACGACGGCAGCGGGGATCGGCAGCGGCACCACCTTGCCGATCTGCACCGTAGCCGTTCAAAATGCGGTAAACCGGGCGCATCTCGGCGTCGCCACGGGCCTGATCACCTTTATGCGCTCGCTCGGCGGCGCAATGGGGGTAGCCGCCTTCGGTGCCATTGCGCTTGGCTACGGCCTGCCGCTCGGCCGCGAGGGAACGGCCGCCCTCACGGCCGCAATGGCGCCAACCCCCTTCATCATCATTTTCCATACAGCCGCCGCAAGCGTTTTTGTCGCTTTCCTGTTCCTGATTCGCATGCCCGAACACCCGCTCAAGGGTGCGGAACGAGCATCGCCGCCCGGCATCGAATGAGCTCTTTCAGAAATCCCGCGGCGGAACGAAGAGGCAGATGGTGCGCGTGTTATTGCGGCCGGCGACGGAGCACCAATGATACTCCCCGTCCGGGGAGTTCTTGATCCGGCTATCGGTCATCGGAATGACCTCGCCGGTCGAGCGGATCACGTAGCCCTTGGGCTCCTCGCCGATGCTGCTCGACTTCACCTCGCGGCAGTCCATGTCGTGGCAGCACGCCCACGGATATGTCCACCCCGTCGGCGCCTGATGCGCAAGGGCGCCCCCTGTGCCGGCTTCGGCGATCGCGAACGCTACTCCCAGTATGCACCCATATCGGAACGCCCTCTTTCGGGGACGTAAGGTTACTCCGCGGCGCTGTCCTCCCAACCAGATGCCGCAGACATGATTGCCTGCGCTGAACATCTCGATGGTCCTCGACGAATGGTCGATCTACAATATTGCGATAATTTTAGAGGCCTTGCAGACCTCGGCCAGCGGCGAGCATGATCAACAAAGTTGTCGGGCTGATACAGGCCGTGCGGCACATACGCGCACCCCTGGCCGGGCATGGCGCCGGGGATCAGAGGTGCCCGCGCCTTTCGGCCGCAGGGAGCAATGCGTCTGCTGCACTGCAATATAACCTTCAGACGGCTATGTTAGGCACGAATCGGGAGGCAAGCATGGGGTCCGGCGATGGATTTCTTCACCGAGCTTTTCTCCCGCCGCCGAAGCGATCCGCGCAGCCGCGCGGCGCTGGCCGTCCTGAACGCCATGAGCCATAGGGAGCGCCGCGAACTCCGCGTGTTGCCGCCCGACTTTCCCCGTCGGGCGCGCGAGCTTGCCCTGCGCTGATGGCTCGATCAACCTATCCGCAGGGATCGTCCTTCGCGGCTCCCCTTCGACAAGCTCCGGGTAGCGCCTCAGCATAAGGGAGGCGGAGCAAACTGCTTGCTGACGCCAACAGACAAATCCGATTAGGCGCCGAGCGCCTCCGCCACTTTCTCGAGCGCTTCCGCAGCCTTCGTCCCGTCCGGGCCGCCGGCCTGCGCCCTGTCGGGCCGGCCGCCGCCGCCCTGCCCGCCGAGCGCGGCGGAAGCCTTGCGGACGAGATCGACGGCCGAGAATTTCGACGCCAGGTCGCCGGTAACGCCGACGACCACGCTCGCCTTGCCGTCCTCGCCGACGCCGACGAAAGCCACCACGCCGGAACCGAGCGACTTCTTGCCGTCGTCGGCGAGCGACTTCAGGTCGCGCGGGGATACGCCCTCGACGACCTTGCCCAGGAACTTCGTTCCCGCGACCTCTCTCACCTCGTTTCCCGCGCCGGCGGAACCGCCCCCGAGCGCCAGCTTTTTACGAGCATCGGCCAGTTCGCGCTCCAGTTTGCGCCGCTCCTCCAATAGCGCCTCCAGGCGCGGCAGCGCTTCCGACGGACCGACCTTGAGCGCCGCGGCAATCGCCTTCACGCGCCGGTCCTGCTCGTCGAGGTGATGGCGCGCATCGACGCCCGTCAGCGCCTCGATGCGGCGGACGCCTGCCGCGACTGCGCCTTCCGAAACGAGGCGGATCAGGCCGATATCGCCGGTCGAGCGCACATGCGTGCCGCCGCAAAGCTCCACCGAATAGGGCTTGCCGGCCTTTTCGCCATGCTCGGCGGTGCCCATGGAAACGACGCGCACCTCGTCGCCGTATTTCTCGCCGAAGAGCGCCATCGCGCCCTCGGCAATGGCGTCATCGACGGCCATCAGCCGCGTCGTGACCGGGTTGTTCTGCACGACGATCTCGTTCGCCATGTCCTCGACGCGCTCGAGTTCCTCGGGCGCGATCGGCTTCGGGTGCGAGAAGTCGAAGCGCAGGCGGTCGGGCGCGACGAGCGAACCTTTCTGCGCCACATGCGTGCCGAGCACCTCGCGCCGGGCCTCGTGGACGAGGTGGGTGGCGGACTGGTTGGCGCGCAGCCGCGCGCGGCGGGCATGATCGACCTCCATCTCGACCGCGATGCCGGTTCCGACCGTACCTTCCTTCACCAGTCCGGTGTGCACGAAGACGCCGTCGCCGCGCTTTTGCGTGTCGGTGATCTCGATGACGAGATGGTCGCCATACATCATGCCGGTGTCGCCGACCTGGCCGCCGGACTCGCCGTAGAATGGCGTCTGGTTGACGACGATGCCGACCGTTTCGCCTTGCCTCGCCTCGTCGACGAGCGCGCCGTCGCGGACGAGCGCAGTCACGACGCCCTCCGCCTTCTCCGTCTCATAGCCGAGGAATTCGGTCGCCCCGACACGGTCGCGCACCGTGAACCAGATCGCGTCGGTCCTGGCCTCGCCCGACCCCGCCCAGCTTGCCCGCGCCTCCGCCTTCTGCCGCTCCATCGCGGCGTTGAAGCCCTCAAGGTCGACCCCGATGCCGCGCTGGCGCAGCGCATCCTGCGTCAGGTCGAGCGGGAAGCCGTAAGTGTCGTAGAGCCTGAAGGCGGTCTCGCCGTCGAGCCGGTCGCCCTTCGACAGGTCCTCCGTCGCATCCGAAAGCAGGCCGAGGCCGCGCGCCAGCGTCTTGCGGAAGCGGGTCTCCTCGAGCTTCAGCGTTTCGGTGATCAGCGCCTCGCCCCGCACCAGTTCCGGATAGGCCTGGCCCATCTCGCGCAGCAGCGCCGGCACGAGCCGCCACATCAGCGGCTCACGCGCCCCGAGGAGCTGCGCATGGCGCATGGCCCGGCGCATGATGCGGCGCAGGACATAGCCGCGCCCCTCGTTGGAAGGCAGCACGCCGTCGGCAATGAGGAAGCTCGAAGCGCGCAAATGATCCGCAATCACGCGATGGCTGGCGCGGTTCTTCCCTTCCGCCTTGACGCCGGTCGTCTCCTCCGAGGCACGGATCAGCGCGCGGAAGAGGTCGATGTCGTAATTGTCGTGCACGCCCTGCAGCACGGCGGCGATGCGCTCCAGCCCCATGCCGGTGTCGATCGAGGGACGCGGGAGGTCGATCCGCTCTTCCTTCGTCACCTGCTCGAACTGCATGAAGACGAGGTTCCATATCTCGATGAAGCGGTCGCCGTCCTCGTCGGGGCTGCCGGGCGGGCCGCCGGGTATCTCCTCGCCGTGGTCGTAGAAGATTTCCGAGCAGGGGCCGCACGGCCCGGTATCGCCCATCGCCCAGAAATTGGCGCTGGTCGGGATGCGGATGACGCGGCTCTCCGGCAGGCCGGCGATCTTCTTCCAGAGATCCGCCGCGACGTCGTCCGTGTGGTAGACCGTGACCAGGAGCCGGTCCTCCGCCAGGCCGAACTCGCGCGTGATCAGCTTCCAGGCAAGCTCGATCGCAAGCTCCTTGAAATAGTCGCCGAAGGAGAAATTGCCGAGCATCTCGAAGAAGGTGTGGTGGCGCGCCGTATAGCCGACATTGTCGAGGTCGTTGTGCTTGCCGCCGGCGCGCACGCATTTCTGCGAAGTCGTGGCGCGCGAGTAAGAGCGCTGCTCAAGTCCGGTGAAGACGTTCTTGAACTGCACCATGCCGGCATTGGTGAACATCAGGGTCGGATCGTTGCGCGGTACGAGCGGCCCCGACGGCACGATCTGGTGACCGTTGCGCGCGAAATACTCCAAAAATGCCGACCGGATCTCGTTGACGCCACTCATGAACATGCCTTCTGGAAAGGTGCCCGGGCATGCGCCCGGAATATGGTGTGGCCTTGTAGCTTCCGGCCATAAACACCGCAAGCGCGCACACGCGACCGTTCCGAAATGCGGACGCCGGCGCGAGACCGGCGTCCGCTTCACAAGCAAATTGGGAACGGAAGGCGCTCAGCCGGCGGCTTCCACGTCGCCATCGAGATCGCCCGGTCCGCCATTCTCCAGGAACCGTTCGGCTATCAGCCCGGCATTCTGGCGAAGCGCCGTCTCGACCTCGCGCGCCAGCTCCGGATTGTCGCGCAGGAACAGCTTTGCGTTCTCACGCCCCTGCCCGAGCCGCTGCGAATTGTAGGAGAACCACGCGCCCGACTTCTCGATTACGCCGGCCTTGACGCCGAGATCGATCAGTTCGCCGGTCTTCGACACGCCCTCGCCATACATGATGTCGAACTCGACCTGCTTGAAGGGCGGCGCGAGCTTGTTCTTCACGACCTTGACGCGGGTCTGGTTGCCGACCACCTCGTCGCGGTCCTTGACCGAGCCGATGCGGCGGATGTCGAGGCGGACCGATGCGTAGAATTTCAGCGCGTTGCCGCCCGTCGTCGTCTCCGGCGAGCCGAACATGACGCCGATCTTCATGCGGATCTGGTTGATGAAGATGACCATGGTGTTGGAGCGCGAGATGGAGGCGGTGAGCTTCCTGAGCGCCTGGCTCATCAACCTGGCCTGCAGGCCCGGCAGCGAATCGCCCATCTCGCCTTCGATCTCGGCCCGCGGCGTCAGCGCCGCCACCGAATCGACCACCAGCACGTCGATGGCGCCGGAGCGCACCAGCGTGTCGCAGATCTCCAGCGCCTGCTCGCCCGTATCGGGCTGCGAGATCAGGAGGTTTTCCAGATCGACGCCAAGCTTGCGCGCATAGACCGGATCGAGCGCGTGCTCCGCGTCGACGAAGGCGCAGATGCCGCCTTTCTTCTGCGCTTCGGCGACAGTGTGCAGCGCGAGCGTCGTCTTGCCCGAACTTTCCGGCCCGTAGATCTCGACGATGCGGCCCTTGGGCAACCCGCCGACGCCGAGCGCGATGTCGAGGCCGAGCGAGCCGGTCGAAACGGTTTCGATCTCGACCACCTGCTCGTTGGCGCCCAGCCGCATGATCGAGCCTTTGCCGAACGCCCGCTCGATCTGGGAAAGCGCCGCATCCAGAGCCTTGGTCTTATCCACCGAATTGTCCTCGACAAGCCGTAACGTGTTCTGAGCCATGATATACTATCCCCTTGGTCGTCAATGAAGGCCGGCGATGTGTGATCTCTTGCTTATTTGTACCTGTTTTGTTCCTGTTTGGCAATAGGGATCAAGACATTGTTTTTTCGTCGCTTTTTGATTTTGTTCTCATTTCGTCCAATTTCGCCTTCCCTCCCGGTCTTTCGACAGGCGCGCCATAAGGCGGCCGACTGGCGCGCCCGAGCGGCCGATTCGGCGTCGCGTCGTGCCGGGATGCGCCCGGCGTGACGAAGCCAAAGCTGTTTGCCGCCGGCGGCGCCCACATAGACCGGCGCGGCCGCATCAGCGGCGCCTACATTGCCGGCGCCTCCAACCCCGGCACCATGCGCGAGGAAGCC
Source organism: Rhizobiaceae bacterium (assembly GCA_051959385.1). Lineage (GTDB taxonomy): Bacteria > Pseudomonadota > Alphaproteobacteria > Rhizobiales > Rhizobiaceae > Mesorhizobium_L. The sequence continues at coordinate 8,879 of JBQCFH010000508.1, forward strand.
GGCGGCGGCGCCTTCAACGCTTTGCGCAACGCGGTCAGGCGCGGCTGCGCCGGCACGCTGCTTTCCATGCGCGGCGGCGACATGGCCGGCGAGGCGGTGGCGCGCGCCATCCGCGAGGCGAGCATCGCCGATCTTTCGGCCACCTTCCTCGACCGGGCGACGCCGAGCTATACCGCCTTCGTCGAGGCGAACGGGGACGTGGTGGCAGGACTGGCCGACATGGGCCTCTACGATCTCGCCTTCGCCAAGCTTATCGGCAGGCGCGCGGTGCGCGACGCGATCGCGGAAGCGGACGGCGTGCTGTGCGACGCCAATCTGCCGCAGGCGGCGCTGCAGAAGCTCGCCGGCCTGGCGGGCGAAAAGCCGCTTTTCGCGGTCGCGGTCTCGCCCGCCAAAGT
>JBQCFH010000509.1:0-3328 GCA_051959385.1 Rhizobiaceae bacterium
GCCGATCGTCTGGCCCGTCTTCTTCCAGTCGGCGAGGAAGGCTTCGAGGCCCTTGTCGGTCAGCGGGTGATTGTAGAGCGCCTTGATGATTTTCGCCGGCACGGTGGCGATGTCGGCGCCGATAATGGCGGCCTGCTTGACGTGGTTCACCGTGCGGATCGAAGCGGCGAGGATTTCGGTCTTGAAGCCGTAATTGTCATAGATCGTGCGAATCTCCGAGACGATCTCCATGCCCTCATCCGCCATGTCGTCGACGCGGCCGACGAAGGGCGAAATGAAGCTGGCGCCGGCCTTGGCGGCCAAAAGCGCCTGGGTCGCGGAAAAGCAGAGCGTGACGTTGACCATCTGCCCCTGTTCCCGCAGCGCCTTGCAGGCCTTCAGCCCGTCCATCGTCAGCGGCACCTTGATGGCGATGTTCTCGGCGATGCCGGCCAGCACCTTGGCCTGCTTCATCATCCCGTCATAATCGGTCGCCGTGACCTCCGCCGAAACAGGGCCCTTGACGATCTCGCAGATCTGCTTGGTCACCTCGAGGATCTTGCCGCCCGATTTCATGATCAGCGACGGATTGGTGGTCACGCCGTCGATCATGCCGAGATCGTTGAGCTCCTCGATTTCCTTCACGTCGGCTGTGTCGACGAAAAATTTCATTGCCGTCTCCTTGATGAGTGGTGGGGCGGCGCGCGCCGCAACGTTGGCTTTGATTTAGAGCAAAGTCCGGGCAAGGTCACGCGCCATGAAACAAGATTCGCTAGCCAGGCGGGTGGTGCCGGTGCTCGTCCCCGTGCCGACGGGAGAACCCTATTCCTATGCCGTGCCGGAGGGCATGAGTGTCGGGCCGGGTTCGATCGTCCGCGTGCCGCTTGGGCCGCGCCAGGTCGCCGGCATCGTCTGGGACGGCGAATGCGGAGAGATCGAGCCGAAGCGGCTGCGCAGCATCGAAGAGGTGTTCGACTGCCCGCCCGTCGGTGCGGACATGCGGCGCTTCGTCGAGTGGATCGCCGCTTACACGCTGTCCGCGCCCGGCATGGTGGCGCGCATGGTGCTGCGCGTGCCGGCCGCCTTCGATCCCGAGCCGCCGGTCGAGGGCCTGCGCCTGACCGGCACCCAGCCAGAACGCATGACCGACGCCCGTCGGCGTGTGCTAGAACATGCCGCCGACGGCTTCGCCTGGACGCGCTCGGGGCTGGCGCATGCCGCGGGTGTTTCCTCGACCGTGATCGACGGCCTGCGCGAGCAGGGCGTGTTCGAACCGGTCCTGCTGCCGCCCCGGCCGATCGTAGCGGCGCCCGATCCGGACTTTTTCGCGCCCGAATTGATGGCGGCGCAGCATGAGGCGGCCGTGCGCCTTCGGCAGAAGGCCGGTAAAGGCTTTTCCGTGACGCTCCTCGACGGCGTTACCGGTTCGGGCAAGACCGAGGTCTATTTCGAGGCGATCGCGGCGGCGCTGGAACAGGGAAGGCAGGTCCTGGTGCTGGTACCGGAGATCGCGCTCACCCAGCAATTCCTGGAGCGCTTCCAGGACCGCTTCGGAGCCAAGCCGGCCGAGTGGCATTCCGACCTCGCGCCGCGCAGCCGCGAGCGCGTCTGGCGCCAGGTTGCGGAAGGGGCGGTACGGGTTGTCGCCGGCGCGCGCTCGGCGCTCTTCCTGCCCTTCAGGGAACTCGGCCTGATCGTCGTCGACGAGGAGCACGACCCCGCCTACAAGCAGGAGGATCGCGTTTTCTACAGCGCCCGCGACATGGCGGTCGTGCGCGGCAGCATCGGCGGCTTTCCGGTCGTGCTCGCCTCAGCGACGCCGTCGATCGAAAGCCGCGTCAACGCCGAGATGGGCCGCTACGAACGCCTCGTTTTACCGGCACGCTTCGGCGAGGCGCCGCTGCCGGACATCCGTGCCATCGACATGCGCCGCTCGCCGCCGGCGCGCGGCGGCTTCCTGTCGCCGGTCCTTCTGGAGGCGATGCGCAAGACGCTCGAACGCGGCGAGCAGTCGCTCCTCTTCCTCAACCGCCGCGGCTATGCGCCGCTGACCCTCTGCCGCGTGTGCGGGCACCGCTTCCAGTGCCCGGATTGTTCGAGCTGGCTGGTCGAGCACCGCTTTCGCGGCCAGCTCGTCTGCCATCATTGCGGTCACGCCGAGCCGCGCCCCGAAGCCTGCCCGGAATGCGGCACGCTCGACCACCTCGTCGCCTGCGGCCCCGGCATCGAGCGCATTGCGGAGGAGGTCGACGCGCAATTCCCGGAGGCGCGCACCATCGTGCTCTCCTCCGACCTGACCGGCGGCGTGAAACGGCTCAGGCTTGAACTGGAGGCGATCGCCAAGGGCGAGGCCGATATCGTCATCGGCACGCAACTGGTCGCCAAGGGCCATCACTTTCCCGGCATGACGCTGGTCGGCGTCGTCGATGCCGATCTCGGCCTCGCCAACGGCGATCCGCGCGCGGCGGAGCGCACCTTCCAGCTTCTCAGCCAGGTCACCGGCCGCGCCGGTCGCACGGGCCGCAAGAGCCTCGGCCTGCTGCAGACCTACCAACCCGACCATCCGGTGATGCAGGCGATCGTCTCGGGCGACGCGGAGGCCTTCTACAGCCGCGAGATCGCCGAGCGTCGCGCGGCGGGCCTGCCGCCCTTCGGCCGCCTCGCCGGCGTGATCGTCAGCGCCGCCACCCGTGCGGAGGCGGAAACCCATGCGCGCGGCCTGCGCCGCGCCGCGCCTCCCGCCGCGAGCATCGAGGTGCTGGGACCGGCCGAAGCGCCGTTGGCGCTGCTCGCCGGCCGCCACCGTTTCCGGCTGCTCCTCCACGGCAAGCGCGGCGCCGACATGCAAGGCTTCATCCGCGCCATGCTCGCCGCCGGCCCGAAACCGCGCGGCTCGGTGCGCGTGCAGGTCGATATCGACCCGCAGAGTTTTTTGTGATCGTTCAGCGCCGCTCAGCGCGCCGTTTTGCCGGCACGTCTCGCTTCCGGGCTTTCCACGCCGAGCGCTACCCGCCAGTTTCCCTCGACGATGCGCTCGACGAGCGAGCCGGGCACGGCCGGACCTGAGCCGGCAAGCTGCTGGTTCCAGAGGTGGATGCAAAACGTCTCCGGCAGGATGCGGGCGCGCATCGCCTCGGCCGGCTCGCGGACCAGTAACCGGGTCTCGTGCGGACCGACCGGATAGAAGGCTTCACGCGGCAGCGCCAGTCTTTCGAGGCCGCGCCGGCGCAAATGATGGGTCAGCGCCTTCGGTCCGGCCGTTCCCCATGACATGTGGGAAAGGCCGAAGCCCGGCCGCGCCATGTAGTTGATCCGGTAGCGCAACCGCTGCCACGCGGTCGCCCAGGGC
>JBQCFH010000510.1:0-7738 GCA_051959385.1 Rhizobiaceae bacterium
CCTCGTCGCCGATGCCGATGTGGGCGGGGCAGACGGTAGCCGCCTATGCTTGTGCTAAAATGAAATCGGGCCGCGGTGGCGCGCGCCCCGACCGTACCCGTCCCCTGAGAGGCGCTCTTAGCGGAAGAGCGAGAGGATCGACTGCGAGTTCGAGTTGGCGATCGACAGCGCCTGGATGCCGAGCTGCTGCTGGGTCTGCAGGGCCTGCAGCCGGGTCGACTCCTCGCTCATGTCGGCGTCGACCAGGGCGCCGACGCCGCGGTCCACCGCGTCCATGAGGTTCTTGACGAAGTCCTGCTGCATGTCGATGCGGCTCTTGACCGAGCCGAGATTGGCCGCGGCCGTCGTGACCTTCGCGGACATCGCTTCCACCCTGTTGGTATAGGCGGTGAGATCGGCAGCCGAAGCATTGGTGATGTCGATGTCCATGATGCCGCCGCCGGTGGCTGCGCCGGTCGCGCTTAGATCGGCAAACATGCCCGTGGCGCCGGCAATTGTCCCGGAGGCACCATCATCCGAGGCCGCATTGCTGATGTCTATGGTGGCAGTGGTCCCCGTGGTCGTGCCGGTGAAGACCAACTTCCCGGCATCGGTGCCGGTACCTTCCGATGCGGTAACTCCGGTCACGTTGGCCGTGCCCAGCGCATGGTTGACAACCTTAGCGAGGTCGGCGGCATTGCTGACCAAGCCGTCGGTCGTGCCGAGCGCCGCGTCCACTTCGGACTTGTTTAGTGTCACCGTCGTCGCGCCGGCCCCATCGACGTCTATATCGAAAGTGATTTCGCTACCAGCGGCGCTGAGGTCCAGACCGCTTGAGAAATTGGTGGCGAACGTTGAGGCAGTCGCTTTTGAGGCCGCCGTTCCGCCCTCGAGAATGCCGTTGGTGTTGGCGGCGGAGTTGGCGTCGAACAGCGAAATGCTGGTGATATCGATGTCGATCGTGCTGATCGAAACCTGGTTGTTGGCGTTGCGATTGAAGGACGAAACGACCGACTGGGTTGCCTTATAGCTGGTAGAGCTCGAATCGACCGACAGCCAGTTGTTGCCGGAGAAGCTGGCCGAATTGGCGTAGGTCTGCAACTGCTTCTGCAGTTCGGAGATGTCGGACTGGATCTTCGCCTTGTCGACGCCCGGCTGCGTGGCCGAGACCAGCTTGGTCTTGATCTGGTCGAGAACGTCCTTGACGGAGTCCATGGCCGTATAGGCGACGTCGACGGTCGCGGCGCCGAGGCCGAGAGCGTCCTGAACCGTTGAGAGCGCATTGTTATCTGAGCGCATGGTAGTCGCGATCGACCAGTACGCGGCGTTGTCGCTCGCGGTGGCGACCTTATAGCCGGTCGAAATGCGATTCTCCGTCTGGTCCAAATTCTTGTTGGTCATCTGGAGAGTCTTGAGCGCCGTCATCGCCGACGCATTGGTCATGAGACTGGACATTTAAATCCGCCCTTTATCGATGCCTGTGGTTGGAATACCGGATCCGGCCGGTATGACGGAGCGGCATCATGCCCATCGCCCTCTTTCGGGCGACCCGTCATCGAAGTGTTGCCTCTTATGAAGCCAAATTCCCTACCAAACCGATAATGACGCGGCTCTCTTCACGAAAAGGATCGGACCAGGCTTCCGACCAGAAGATTCCAGCCGTCGATAAGGACGAAGAACATGATCTTGAAGGGCAGGGAAAGGACGGTCGGCGGCAGCATCATCATGCCCATCGACATCGTGATGGTCGCCACGACGAGGTCGATGACGAGGAAGGGCAGGACGATCAGGAAGCCAATCTCGAAACCGCGGCGGATTTCCGAAATCATGAAGGCCGGGATGAGGATGCGCAGATCGACCATATCCCGCGAGGCCACCGGCTCCCCGCGCTCGCGCGCGAGATCGGCGAAAAGATCGTAATCCTTCGGCCGCACATTGCGCAGCATGAACACGCGGAACGGCTCGGAGATGCGCTGCAGCGCCACCTCCTCCGTGATCTGGTTGTCCATGAGCGGCTTCACGCCCGTCTTCCATGCCTGATCGAACGCCGGCGTCATCACGTAGAAGGTCATGAACAGCGCCAGGCTGACCAACACGATGTTGGCGGGCGTCGTCTGCAGGCCCATGCCCGAGCGCAGGATCGAAAACGCGATGATGAAGCGCGTGAAGCTCGTCACCATGATCAGGATGCCCGGTGCGAGCGACAGCACTGTCAACAACCCAAAGAGCTGGACGATGGTGCCGGCATTGGTGCCGGTCATCTGCCCGGCGATCGAGCCGAGGTCGATGTTCTGGGCGTGCGCGGGGGCGGCGGCGAGCAGGAGCAATAGGGAGAGGAGGAGGATACGCGGAAGCTTCATGCCAGGCGCCATAGGCTTTGATCCAAGCACCCCCTCACCGGTTTGCTTCGCAAACCACCTCTCCCCCTGCCCGGGGGAGAGGAGTCGCCGGCCGGAAGGCTTGGCACCCCTCCTCGCCCCCACGAAGTGGGGGAGAGGTGGCGAGCGCAGCGAGCCGGTGAGGGGGACAGCAGCCTTTGCATGACTGGTTCGGGTGTCTGCCGCATCACTCGAACAGCAGCGTCTTGATCAGGATCTTCTTGACCCGTCCGTTGCTGCGGATGCGGGCGCGCTCCTCAAGATCCTCCTTGAGGTGCTGGAAGCCGCTCGCGCCTTCGACCTGCGGCAGCTTCACAGTTCGCATGAAGGCGAGATAGTCCTGATGAATTTGCTCCGCGATCGCGGCATCCGGCTCTCCATCGAAGACCAGGGACAGTTCCATGCGTACCCAGACGTCGCTCGGGGCGGCGAGGTTCGTGGTGATCGCCTCGATCGGCAGCACTCCGAGTTCCGCGCCTTCGGCCTTTTCCTTGCCGTCCTTCCTCGTGGCCGCCTTGTCCGCCGTCTTTACGTGCGCCTTGTCGATGCGCGTCGGCTTGTCGACCTCCGACGATTGCGGTCCCCTGGTCGAGTTCAGATAGCCGCCCGAAAACCAGCCCATGCCGACGGCGGCCGCCGTCATGACGAGCAGGACCGCGATCTGGACGACGAGCGAGGGGCCGCTTTTCGCGGGCGCTTCCTGTTGTTCGATGACCGCCATCGACGGATCCCTTCCTAGAAAGGCGCGTAGCGGTCGGCGACCTGCTGACCCCAGGAGGGCTGCTGGACGTCGCTCAGGCGGCCGCGCCCGCCATAGGAGATGCGGGCCTCAGCTATGCGCTCGTAGGAGATGGTGTTGTTGCCGTTGATATCGGCGGGCCGGACGATGCCGGCGATGGTCAGCACGCGAAGCTCGTCGTTGACGCGAACCTCCTGCTGGCCGCGGATGATGAGGTTGCCGTTGGGCAGGACCCTCGTGACGACGGCGGCGACGGAAAGCTTGATGTCCTCGGAACGGGTGGTATGGCCCTGGCCGTTGAACTGGCTGTCGCCGTTTGCCGAAAGATTGCCGGAGCCGGAGGAGCCCTGGCCGGCGATGTCGAAGGCGCCGCTGAGGCCCCAAGTGCGCTTGCCGGTGCGGCTGGTGTCGTTTTCGTTCTTGAGCTTGGCCTGGTCGTTGATGGAGATGACGACCGTCAGAATGTCGCCGACCTTCAGCGCCCGCGGATCGGTGAAGAGGCGGCTCTGCTGGTCGTCCCACAGCGAGAAACGCTTCACCGCCGGCGGCGGGGCCTCGGGATAGGTCTCGGCGTATGAGGTGGCCGTGCCGATGCCGGCCCCGACCGGCGACAGTTTCGGCGCGACCCCGATTTCGGGCGCCATGCAGCCCGGCAGGACTGAGCAAGCGGCGGCGAGGACAAACAGGCGCTTCATGAGGGATCCGTCTTGCGCGCGGCCGCGGCCATGATGCGCGTCAGGTTGGCCGCGGCCTTGGCGTCCATCTCACTGAGGATAAGGCTCGACTGCCGCGGATCGAGCTTCATCAGGATCGCCGCGGCGAGGGCAGGGGGCATGTCGGTCAGCTGCGGCGCGGCGCCGTCGGGCTTCATCTTCGAATAGATCTCGACCACGCCGTCGGTCGCCTTGGCGACGAACTCGTCGCGGCGCTTCAGCCAGTCCTCGTATTCGGCGCGCTTCTGTTCGAGCAGCTTGATGCGCTTGTCGATGTCGGCCTGCAGGTCCAGCAATTGCTGGCGCTGCAGCGCATAGCGCCGGTCGCGCGCCGGGTCCGCGATGTTCGTGCAGAAGCGCTCGATCTCGTCGCCGGATGCGCTGGCCGGCTGCGGCGCCTCCGCCGGGCCGGCGATCGCGGGCAGGGCGATGATGCAGCAGGCGAGGGCAGCGATGGCGGCGAGGAAGATACCCCCACCCCTAACCCCTCCCCACAAGGGGGAGGGGGACTTTGCCGCGGTGCTATATGGCGAAAACTTCGATGATTTTAGCTCGGAAAGTGATGCCGGCGTCTCCCTCCCCCTTGTGGGGAGGGGATAGGGGTGGGGGTAAAGGGACGCCCACTTTGTGGATGCAATTTCCCTGCCTTCTGGGGAGAGCTTCGGAGTGGAGGTAAAAGCGATTCTCATCACTGCACCACCAGTTCGGCCTGCAGCGCGCCCGCCGACTTGATGCCCTGCAGGATGGCGATGATGTCGGTCGGCTTGACGCCGATGCGGTTCAGCCCCGCGACGAGCGTCTGCAGGTCGGGACCGTCGAGGACGGCGACGCGGCCGCCCGGCTGCGTGGCCTCGATATCGGTGCTCGGCTCGACGGCCGTCTCGCCGCGCGAGAAGGGTTCCGGCTGGACAACCCGGGGCGATTCCGTCACGCGCACCGTCATCGTGCCGTGGCTGATCGCGACCCGCGAAATCTTGACATCCTGGCCGATGACGATCGTGCCGGTGCGCTCGTCGATGACGACGCGGGCCGGCGCCTCCGCCTCGACAGGGAGGTTCTCCAGCTCGGCGTAGAAGCGCGCCGTGCTGATGCGCGGCGGCTTGTCGATCAGGACGGTACGCGAATCCTGCTCATGCGCCAGACGCCTGCCGAACCGGCTCTGCGTATAAGCGTTGATGGCGTCGGCGACACGCACGGCGGTGGTGAAATCGGGGTTGATGAGCTGCAGCGTCAGCCGTGGCGTCGAATCGAAATCGGCACTTACCTCGCGCTCGACGATGGCGCCGTTGGCGACGCGACCGGCGGTCGGCACGCCTTGCGTCAGCGTTTGGGCCTGGCCCTGCGCGGCGAAGCCGGACACCGAGACGGAACCCTGCGCCACGGCATAGATCTGGCCGTCGGCGGCCTTGAGCGGCGTCATGACGAGCGTGCCGCCGTTGAGCGAGGTAGCATCGCCGAGCGAGGAGACGTTGACGTCGATACGCGCGCCGGACTGGACGAAGGGCGGCAGGTTGGCCGTGACGATGACGGCCGCCACGTTCTTGGCGCGCGCCTGTCCGCCCTCGGTCGCAATGCCGAGGTTTTCCAGCATGGCGCGGATCGACTGCTCGGTGAAAGGCGAATTGCGCAGGCTGTCGCCGGTTCCCTGCAGGCCGATCACGAGGCCATAGCCGATCAGCTGGTTGTCGCGCGTGCTCTGCAGTTCGGCGATGTCCTTGATCCGCGCCACGACGCCGGCGTTGATCGCCGCAGGCAGGTAGGTCTCGTCTCGGCCCGCGCCCGGTGTTGCCGATGCCCGTGTGACGCGGACGGCGCTGTCGAGGTCGGCCGCGGCCGCCGGCGCGACCGCTATGGCAAGCGCCAATAGAGCGGAGAGGCTTGCGCCGCGCATCACGACGCTCCGACCCGGATGGTGCCGTCTTGCATGACGATGCCGGAGAAGACGCGGCCGCTATCCATGTTGCGCACCTTGATCACGTCGCCGGGCGAGCCCGGCTCCAGCGTCACGGCGGTTGCGGTGATGACAAGGCCGCCGGCCGAATAGAGCACCCGCACGGCCGCGCCCTGCTCGACGGCGTAAGGGTCGCGGATGGCGTTGAGCGGAATGTAGTGGCCGGGAAGCAGCGTCTGGCGGGTCAGCTTGCCGTCCACCTGTCCGATGCGCGTGGCTACGGTCCGCAGATCGCGGTTGTGGTTCATCACGGGAACCACCTGCAAATCGGCAGCAGATACCTCCTGGCCGGGATAGACGACATGCCGCGTCACCACCGCCACGTCCTGCGCGCGCGCCGGCGCGGCCAGCGCGACAAGCACCGCAAGCCCGGTCAGGCGAAGGACGGCGATCTTCCGGCGGAATTTCATGCCGCCTCAGCCCATGTTCTTGGAGACGACCTGCTCCATCTCGTCGGCCGCCTGTATAACCTTGGAGTTCATCTCGTAGGCGCGCTGGGCGGAGATCATTTCGGTAATCTCCTTCACCGGATCGACGTTGGAGCTTTCGAGATAACCCTGCTCGACCGTGGCGAAGCCGATGTCGCCGGGCACGCCCGTCGTCGCGGGGCCCGATGCGTCCGTCTCCTGGAACAGGTTGCCGCCGAGCGGCTTCAGCCCCGCCTCGTTGACGAAATTGGCGAGCTGCAGCTGGCCGATATTCTGCAGCGCCGTCTGTCCGCCGATCTGGGCAAAGACCTGGCCGGTCTTGTTGACGATGACATCGACGGCGGTCGGCGGCACGGTGATGGCGGGGATGACCGGGTTGCCGTCGAGCGTCACCAGCTGGCCGTCGGCATTGGTGTTAAACGCGCCGTCGCGCGTATAGAGGGTCTGGCCGTCCGGCATCTGCACCTGGAACCAGCCGCGGCCGGGCCCGGTCAGCGCCAGGTCGAACTTGTTGCCGGTGCTGGTCAGCTCGCCCTGGATGTGCAGGTTCCGGATCGCCGCCAGCTTGACGCCGAGGCCGATCGAGGCGCCTTCCGGCACGAGGTTCTGGTTGGCCTGGTTCGGAACGCCGGCCAACCGCTCGGTCTGGTAGAGAAGGTCTGTGAACTCGGCCCGCGCGCGCTTGAAGCCGGTCGTGTTGATGTTGGCGATGTTGTTGGCGATGACTTCCAGATTGGTCTGCTGGGCGTTCATGCCGGTCGCGGCGATTTCAAGCGCTCTCACTTCACTCTCCTCAGATCGACATGCGGCTGACGTCGAGATAGGCGGCGACGATCTTGTCGCGGATGGCGATGGCGGCCGACAGCGTCTCCTGCGCGCTCATCACCGCATCGACGACCTCGCGCGTATCGGCGTCGCCCTGCAGCGCCTTGATCGACACGGCTTGTGCATGTTCGACGTTGCCGATGGCCTTGCCGGCGGCGTTCGCCAGCGCGCTCTCGAATGTTTCCGCGACGCTGCCCGCGGCAGCAGCGGCATTTGCGGCCGTGCCGGCCGGGCCGATCGCGCCGCCCGCGCTGCCGATGCTGCCAACGAGGCTCAGTGGATTGATCATGAGTAGGGCCTAATTCCGCATCAGGTCGATGGTCATGGAGATCAGATCGCGCGCCTGCTTGATGACCTGCAGATTGGCCTCGTAGCCGCGGTTCGCCTCGCGCATATCGGCCATCTCGACGAGCACGTTGACGTTCGGCATCTTGACGAAGCCACGGGCATCGGCGGCGGCGTTGCCGGGCTGGTATTCGACCGGGAAGGCCGAAGGATCGCGCGCGATGTTGGTGACCTCGACGGTCGAGGTGCCGGTCGCGCGATCGAGCTCGGCGGCGAAGGTGATGGTCTTGCGGCGGTAGGGATCGCTGCCCGGCGTCTGGCCGGTCGATTGCGAATTGGCGAGGTTTTCCGAAACCACGCGCAGGCGTTCCGACTGGGCTGTCATGCCCGAGGCGGCGACCTTCATGGCGGCTGTCAGCGGATCCATTCGCCTACACCTT
>JBQCFH010000511.1:0-3078 GCA_051959385.1 Rhizobiaceae bacterium
TGTTCGGGTTCGATGGAACGGCGAACGGCGACACAGGCTCTCCCACGGGCTTCCTGGCCCAGAGGTGTGTCGTGCTTCCGTCCGCCACCGCACCCGCAATCATAGCGGATTCGGCAAATGATGAGTTACAAGGTGCCGAGCGCCCGGGTCCGGCCTTTGGCCGGCACGAGGACAGGCTCCGCGAGGCGGAGAGGGGGTCTACTTTCTTGTACCAGCGATTCCTAAGCGGCTACCCCCTCCCCACATAAGGCATCTTCGTCGCCATGACCGTCATGAAGAGAACGTTGGCGCCGAGCGGCAGGCTCGCCATGTGGAGCACCGCGTCCGCGACGTGCTGCACGTCCATGGTCGCCTCGGGGGCGATGGTGCCGTTCGCCTGCGGCACGCCCTTGGTCATCGGCGCCGCCATCTCGGTCAGCGCGTTGCCGATATCGATCTGCCCGCAGGCGATGTCGAAAGGCCGCCCGTCGAGCGCCAGCGTCTTCGTCAGCCCGGTTATCGCATGCTTGGTCGCGGTATAGGGAACGGAGCCCGGCCGCGGCGCATAGGCCGAGACGGAGCCGTTATTGATGATTCGGCCGCCCCGCGGCGACTGGCGCCGCATCATGCCGAATGCGGCGCGGGCGCACAGGAACGAGCCGGTGAGATTGACGCCGACCACGTCATTCCAGGCCTCGACCGGGATCTCGTCGATCATGACCGACTTGTAACTCATCCCGGCATTGTTGAAGAGCAGGTCGAGCCGCCCGAAGCGGGCCTTCACCTCCGCGAAGAGACTGTCGACCTGCTTCGCGTCGGAAATGTCGCAGGACATGGCGATCGCCCGGTCCGGTGCTCCGGCGGCAGTCACGGCGGCATCGAGCGGCTCGCGCCGCCGGCCGACGAACACGACGGTCCAGCCGTGGGCGACGAGCGTGGAAGCCGTGGCCTTTCCGACCCCGGTCCCGGCCCCGGTTACAAGCGCGATTTTGTTGTCCGACATGACGGCTCCTCCATGCGAGGCGCTCCAGATGCCAGATGCGGGAAGGATCGGCAAGGCGTGCCGGATGCATTCGGCCGAGCGCAGAAAAAGGGCGGCCAGTGTGACCGCCCTGATCAGGACCGCGCTTGGGAGGAGGAAAGCCGATCCGACTAAGGTTCAGGATAGGATAGGTCGGTTAAAAAATCGTTAACGCCAAAGTCTTCCTCGATCTCGCAGGTCAGTTGAGCATGGGCAGGAAAGCTTGCCCCGCCAACGCCTGGAAGTAGAGGAACGCGACGAAGCCCGTATACGCCGCCGAAAACAGCCAGACCGGGCGACGATTGCCGGATCCGAAAATATAGGCCGACGCAACGCCGACAACCGGGATGAAATGCATCGCGTGCGTGGCGAAGAGATGCGCAACCCGCAGATCGCCGCCGTCGCGCGACCAGCCCGTCAGCGTCATGCCGCCGGCGTCGGAATGCACCCCGCCGATCCAGTGGCTGCCCGAGGCGCTGAGCGTGCCGGCGACGATCATGGTCAGCACGAAAGTGAGCACGAGCCCGATCACGGCGGAATCGCGGATGGCCGGCGCGACACCGAGCGCCCGGTTGCGCTGGATCAGGATCCCGAGCAGGCCGGAAAAGACCACCATCAGCGTCGCGCCGATTCCCATCACCGCATAGAGAGCGTAGTGCAGCGCGTCGGTGCGGTTGTAGTGCGACGCCTCGGCCAGCGAAGCCTGCAACGCGATATAGCCGATCTCGAAGAGGGCGGCGGCCGCAACGATCCGGACGGCGGCGTTGAACCACCATTTCCGCCGCTCCTTCTCGCCTACCCAGCCCGTGAAGAAGGCCAGCGTCAGCATGTAGAGGAAGATGGCAACCGCGAACTTGATCGGCTTGATCCAGACGTCGAAGCCATTGAAGAGGCGCGGATCAAGCAGGCCGGCCAGGCTCATCGGGATGGCGGCCAGGCCGATCAGGATGCCCGTGCCGGCGAGAACCGGCTGGCGGCGGCCGAGCTCAGCGAGCCACCATACCGGATCGAGGCGAAGGGCCGGCGGCGCATAGACGGGCACCGGAAGCGATTTCGCAAGCGTGTTCATGACGTTGCTCCTTTGAGTGAAGGCATGGATTTCGCCGCGACGATCGCATTGAAGAGCAGGAAGCCGGCGGGACCGAAGAGGAAGGTGAGGACGAGGCAGGGGGCCGCCATCCAGAAGGCGACGCCGTTTTCCCGCGCGCTTCGGACGATCCAGGCGCCGACGAACAGATCGAAGGCGAGATAATGGATCCAGCCCGCGAGCAGCAGTTCGCGGCTCTGGAAAAGCTGCGCCACCTGGTCGAGGCTGCCGAACCCCCCCTGCCCGCTCGACCAGAATGCCAAGACCAGGCTGCTATAGGCGACCGCGAGAAGCAGCGGGATCGTCAATCCCGAGACGATTTGCGCGAGCCTCGGCGCGACAGGGCTGGCGAGCAGAACGAGCCAGCCGGCAAGCGCCACCGAGTTCGCGATCCGGAAGATCGGTTCCACGTCCACGACTGCTCCTTCCGTTTGATCTTGACATTGTCAGGATCGTACAATGTACCACCATCTTGGCACTGTCAAGATGTAGATTGACACCGTCAAGATGGCGCCGCATATAGAGACGGGACGGGGCGCGAAGGGCGAACGGATGAACGAAAGCGGAAAGACCCCCTACCACCATGGCGGTCTGCGCGAAGCGCTGCTCACGGCGGCGGAAGCGGAACTGAAGGAAAAAGGCGTCGAGGGTTTCACGCTGCGCGGCTGCGCCAAGCGCGCCGGCGTCTCGCATGCCGCGCCCGCGCATCATTTCAAGGATGCCGGCGCGCTCCTGACGGCGCTGGCGGGTGTCGGCTTTGCCCGCTTCACGGCCGCCATGGAAGCCCGCCGTTCGGCGGCGCCTGCGGACGCTCGGGAGCGCCTGATCGCGCTCGGGCTCGGCTATATCGATTTCGCCACCTCGGAACCCGCCCTTTTCCGCCTGATGTTCGCTTCCGACCGCCCCGATTTCGACGAGCCCGAACTGCATCGCGTCGCGTCTGCATCGTTCGGCATGCTGGTCGAGGGCGTCGCCGCTGCGCGCGGCGCGC
>JBQCFH010000512.1:0-6423 GCA_051959385.1 Rhizobiaceae bacterium
GAGCAGGGTCTGCTGGCCGCCGGTCCAGGCCGGGTGCGTCGTCGGGTCGATGTCGAGATGCATCGTGTCGCCCTCCTTGCCCCAGGTCGAGCGGGTCTCGTATTCCGTGCCGTCGGTCATGACGACCTTGATCATGTGATAGTCGGGATGCGTATCGGCTTTCATCGTCTCTGTCCGGGTTTGAGGGGTCGGCACGCCTGCGGCGATGTCGCCCAGTGTCAAAACTTGAAGCCACGGCCATTGCGGCGTACGGCTTCCTGACGGTCGGCGCCGCCTATACATCAGCCGGCCTCAAGGCACAAGGTCACCTGCACAGCCAAGACGGAGCCGAAGGAGAGATGGCGGACGCGCAATCCGACTTACGGGCCGACCAGCAGGAACGCCGTCGCCGGTCGCTCAGGCCGCTGGCCCGCCTGGCGCCCTACCTGGCCCGCTATAAGGACAAGGTGGCCGGCGCGCTGTTCTTCCTCGTTCTCGCCGCCGCGACGACCCTTTCGCTGCCCTTGGCCGTACGCCGCATGATCGACAAGGGGTTCACGCATGCGGATTCCAACTTCATCGCCGATTATTTCGTCGCGCTCATCGGGATCGCGGCGGTGCTCGCGCTCGCCTCCGCCGGCCGCTACTATTTCGTCATCACGCTCGGCGAGCGCGTGGTGGCCGATCTCAGGCGCGACGTTTTCGCCCATGTCACGCGACTCTCCGCCTCCTTTTTCGACCGGGCGCAATCGGGCGAGATCGTGTCGCGGCTGACCGCCGACACGACGCAGATCAAGTCCGCCGTCGGTCCGACCGCATCTGTGGCGCTGCGCAACATCATCCTCAGCCTCGGCGCGCTGGCGATGATGATCTATACGAGCCCGAAGCTCTCGGCGCTGGTGATCGCCGCCATTCCCGTCATCGTCGTTCCGCTGATCGCCTTCGGCCGCTCGGTCAGGCGCAGGTCGCGACAGGCGCAGGATACGCTCGCCGAGGCGACCGCCTATGCGAGCGAACAGATCGGGGCGATGCGGACGCTGCAGGCCTTCACCAACGAGGCGGTGGCGGAGAACCGCTTCGCCCGGGCCGTGGAAGGCGCCTTCCGCGCCGCGCAGTCCTCCATCTTCGCGCGCGCCTTTCTCACCTTCCTCGCCATCTTCATGATCTTTTCTTCCGTCGTGGCGGTGCTGTGGTTCGGCTCGGCCGACGTGCTTTCGGGAAGGATGACGCCCGGCACGCTCAGCCAATTCCTCATCTATTCGGTGCTGGCAGCAAGCGCGCTCGGTTCGCTTTCGGAAGTCTGGGGCGATCTGTCCATCGCGGCAGGGGCGGCCGAGCGGATCACCGAAATCCTCGCGGGGGCGCCGGCCATCGCCGCGCCGGCGAAGCCCGTCCCGCTGCCGGCCCATCCTTCCGGGACGGTACAGTTCGACGACGTTTTCTTCGCCTATCCCACGCGCACCTCCCAGGCGGCCGTGAGCGGCATCTCGCTGATGACGCGACCGGGCGAGACAGTGGCGATCGTCGGGCCTTCCGGCGCAGGCAAGAGCACGATTTTCTCGCTGATCCTGCGCTTCTACGATCCGGACCGGGGCTCGGTCCGCATCGATGGCGTCGATCTCGCCGACGCCGATCCGCACGAGGCGCGCGCCCGCGTCGCGATCGTGCCGCAGGACGTGACAATCTTTGCGGCGACCGTGCGCGAAAACATTGCCTTCGGCCGGCCCGGCGCCGCCGACGCCGAAATCGAGCAGGCGGCGAAGGACGCGCTGGCGGACGAATTCATCCGCGGCATGGAGCGGGGCTTCGACACTATGGTGGGCGAGCGCGGCGTCACCCTGTCGGGCGGGCAGCGCCAGCGCATCGCCATTGCGCGCGCGATATTGCGTGACGCGCCGATCCTGCTCCTCGACGAGGCGACCTCGGCGCTCGACGCGGAAAGCGAGACGCTGGTGCAGACCGCGCTCGAGCGGCTCATGAAGGGCCGCACGACGCTGGTCATCGCGCACCGGCTGGCGACCGTTCTCAAGGCCGACCGCATTCTGGTCATGGACAAGGGCCGGATCGTCGAGGAGGGCACGCATCAGAGCCTGGTGCGCAAGGGCGGCATCTATGGGCGCCTTGCCAAGCTGCAGTTCGAGAGCGGCGCCGAGGCGCTGCAGCGCGTCGCCGGATAGAGCCAAGACTGCTGGCGGCTCTTTGACAGAACGACGGAAAGATATACATTTATCCCGTATATCTTGAAAGGCGCTGTCATGCAAATTTCCCGATGGGGCAACAGTCTGGCTATCCGGCTGCCTGCGGCAGTCGTTGAAGCGCTTGGCCTCAAGGAAGGGGACGAGATCGATATTCGTGTCGCGGGCGAACGGGCCTTCGATGTTGAACGGGATCGGACGCGGGAGAAGGCGCTTGAACGGATACGGTCGATGCGCAGACCGCTGCCGGCTGGATGGAAGTTCGACCGCGATGAAGCCAATTCGCGATGATTGGCGCAATATCGGAAATGCTGGACAGCAACGTACTGATTTACGCGTTCAGCACCGATCCGCGCTCTGATGCCGCCGAGCGCCTCCTTCAAAGGCGATGTATCGTCAGCATTCAGGCGCTGAATGAATTCGCGAATGTATCCCGCCGCAAAATGGGAATGTCGTGGGACGAGATCGGTCGCGCCACGGAGGCGATCCGGCAGCTTTGCAGTGCTGTTCTCCCGCTCGATGTCGAGGCGCATTCGAATGCGATCCGTATCGCTGAGCGATATCAGCTCTCGTTTTTCGATGCGCTCATGATCTCCTCCGGACTAGCGCATGGTTGCGAAGTTCTTTGGTCCGAGGACATGAGAGACGGCCTTGTCATCGATAGAAAACTGCACATCCGCAATCCGTTTGAGTGATTTCCGCGATTCCCAACAGTTCAACCAAAGGTGACCCGACTGCGAGGCGTGAGTGGTTCATCGGGCTTCGCAATTCGGCTACGAAGCCGAAGGCGTGGTGAGCGAAGCGGGCGAGGGCGGTTCAATGATCGCGAAAATCCTGGTAATCCTGGTCATCTTGATCCACCTCTATATCGTGGCGCTGGAAATGTTCCTGTGGAACACCGCCTTCGGCCGCCGGACTTTCCGAACAACGGAGGAGTTTGCCAGGAAGACCCGCGCGCTAGCCGCCAATCAGGGCCTCTACAATTTGTTCCTGGTGATCGGATTGCTTTGGGGCTTAAGCTTCGGCCCAAACGGGGAGCTGACCCGGGTCATCTTCCTCGGCTTCATCTCGGTGGCCGGCATCTTCGGCGGCCTGACGGTCAATTGGCGCGTCTTCCTGATCCAGGGCCTGCCGGGGCTGCTGGCGCTTGCCGCGACCTGGTATCGGATCTGAATCCGCTCAGCGCTCGGTCAGCTTGAGCTCGATGCGGCGGTTCTTGGCGCGCGCCTCGTCCGTATCGGACGGATCGAGCGGCTGGAATTCGCCGAAGCCTGCCGCCACCAATCGGTTCGCCGGAACACCGTTGGCGATGAGGAACTTGACGACGGCGATCGCGCGGGCGCTGGAAAGCTCCCAATTGTCGCGGAAGCGGCCGTTACCGGAAAGCGGGATGTTATCGGTATGGCCGTCCACCCGCAGCACCCAGTTGATTTCCGGCGGGATCTCCTTCTGCAGGTCGATCAGCGCGTCGGCGAGCTTCTTCATCTCGACCTGGCCGGCCTCGTTGATCTGGTCGGAGCCCGACGGGAAGAGCACTTCGGACTGGAACACGAAGCGGTCGCCGACGATGCGGATGTTCTTGCGGTCGGCGAGGATCTCGCGCAGGCGGCCGAAGAAGTCGGAGCGGTAGCGGTTGAGCTCCTGCACGCGGCGGGCAAGCGCCACGTTGAGCCGGCGGCCTAGATCGGCGATCTTGGCGTTCGATTCCCGGTCCTTCTTTTCCGAGGCGTCGAGCGCATCCTCGAGCGCCGCGATCTGTGTCCTGAGCGCGGCGATCTGCTGGTTCAGAAGCTCCACCTGCGACATGGCGCGCTGGCTGAGCTGCTTCTGGTTGTCGAGCTCGGCGGAAAGGCTGGTGACCTTGGCGTTGGCGGCGGCTTCGGAGCCGGAGCCGCGGGACAGCAACTGCTCCAGCCGCGACTTCTCGGCCTGCGCCGCGGAAAGCGAAGCCTGCAAATTGCTGATCTGGTCCTGCGCATCCTGTGTGTTCGACTTCTCCAGCGCGAGCAATTGGGTCAGCTCGTTGATCTGGGAATTCAGCCGGTTGAGCACCTCGTCCTTGCCGCTGATCTCGCGGCTGAGCAGGAATTGCGCGAGAACGAAGACGGTGAGCAGGAACATGATGGCCAGCAGCAGCGTCGACAGCGCGTCGACGAAGCCGGGCCAGTAGTCGATCGTGCGGGTCGTGCGGCCGCGGGCGAGCGCCATTTAGCTTATCTCCCGCTTGCGGAGGGCTTCTGCGAGCTTCTCCAGCGTCTGGCGCACCCGCTTCTGTTCGTCGGACTGCGCTTCGACCCAGTCGCGCATCATCTGCTGCTCCGAGCGCATGTTCTTGACCAGCCCCGAGATGCCGTCGGCGAGATTGGCCATGGCGGCGGCGACGCGCTGGTTGGAGCCGCCGGTCTCCTGGACGGCGCGCAGGCGCTCCGAAAGCGCGCGTATCTCCTCGGCCGGGCCGGCCTTGCCGGTGTCCGGAACGGGGATATCCGAACCGAGATCGGTGACCGAGGAGAGCCAGTTCTCCAGCTCCGTATAGAAGCGGTTTTGGGCGCGGCTCGCCTGCAGGTCGAGGAAGCCGAGGATGAGCGAACCCGAGAGGCCAAGGAGCGATGAGGAGAAGGCCGTTCCCATGCCGCCGAGCGGCGCGGAAAGGCCGGCCTTGAGCGCCTGCAACACATCGTTCGTGTTGCCGGAGCCGGGGTCGAGCGACTGGATCGTCGTTCCGATGGAGGCGATGGTCTGCAACAGGCCCCAGAACGTGCCGAGCAGGCCGAGGAAGACGAGGAGACCGATCAGGTAGCGGGCGATGTCGCGGCTTTCGTCGAGCCGGGTTGCAAGGGAATCCAGGATGGAGCGAAGGGAACTCGTCGAGAGCGCCATCGAGGAGGAGCGCGACAGGAGCGCCTTCATCGGCGCCAGGAGCACCGGGTTGCCCGCCTCGCTTCCGGCACGGAATGAATTGACCCATCGCACCTCGCGGAAGAGGCGGATGACCTGCCCGAAGGCGAGGAGGATACCGACGACGAGCACGCCGACGATCAGGCCGTTCAGGCCGGGATTGGCATTGAAGGCATGCGAGACCTGGCGATAAAGGATCGCCGCGACGAAGCCGGCGATCGCCAGGAAGATCAGCATCGTCAGCACGAATACCTGCGGGCTTGAGAGCCTGTAGGGATCGTATTCGTCGCCGTCTTCCGGCTTACCGAAGAATGCCATGCGCGTCGCCTCGTACTCTGCCGCTTAGGGCCTGTTGGCATTCACCGCGTGGCCGTGACGCGACGCGGATTTGGCCGGTGGGCCGGAGAAAGGCCCGCCCTGGAGTTTACCTCCACAAGGGGCTTTCGACGACCCCACCGGCCAAAGCCGCCGCGCCCCGGAGGGGTGGAGCGAAAATGACCGTCTGGTGCGTCGAAAATGCTCGGAAGTGATCGACACTTCCTTGCGCTTTTCTCCTTCCATACGGTCATTTTGGCTCCATCACGGCTCACGTGCTGAATGTCAACAGGCCCTAGACCGCGGAGACTCTAATCGGAATTGTGACCAAAATGAAAGGCGGCAGTATATTCAATTCCGTAGCTGCTTTGCCGCAGGTTGATCGACCGCGCGCGGGGCGGGGTACTTGGCGAGCGACTTGCTCGCGGAGATTCATGTCGGGCAGGGGAGCGCATGCCTGGTCACCGAAAGGCGGCTTATAGTTGTTCGAGGGGCGGCCGCTCGTCGGTACGCGGCTTTTGGCGATCGAGCCGTCACGCGCCGCGGTCTCGGCGGCGAGGCATCCGATTTCGCCGGTCAATTGGATGCCGGCGCCCGTAACAACGGGACGCAGGAATCCGCCGGCCGGAACTCATGACACCCGCAGCGGCCAATCCCAGGAGGCCATAGCTGCGGCCGGCCTCACCCCGCCGCGCGGATCGGCTTGTTCAGCGTCTTGATGAGTGCGCCGTGGACGGCCTCGTTACCGGCCACGACTCCGCCGGGACCGACGTCCTGCCCGCCCGCCCTATCGGTGACGAAGCCGCCCGCCTCGCGGATAAGGAGCGAGCCGGCGCCCACGTCCCAGGGATGAAGCGCGGCCTCCCAGAAGCCGTCCAGCCTTCCGGCGGCGACATAGGCGAGGTCGAGCGAGGCTGCGCCCAAGCGGCGGATGCCGGAGACCTCGCCCATGACGTTGCGCAACTCGACGAGGTAGCGGCCGTGATCGCCCTGGCCGAGATGCGGCACGCCGGTGCCGATCACGCAGTCATTGAGG
>JBQCFH010000513.1:0-12226 GCA_051959385.1 Rhizobiaceae bacterium
CGTGGAAGGACCTGACCGACAATGTGAACCTGATGGCCGAGAACCTGACCAGTCAGGTTCGCAACATCGCGGAGGTCACGACTGCGGTCGCGTCCGGTGACCTGTCGAAGAAGATCACCGTCGACGTCAAGGGTGAGATCCTCGAGCTGAAGAACACCATCAACACGATGGTGGACCAGCTGAATTCCTTCGCCTCCGAAGTGACGCGCGTTGCCCGCGAGGTCGGCACCGAGGGCAAGCTCGGCGGCCAGGCGCAGGTGAAGGGCGTGGCCGGCACGTGGAAGGACCTGACCGACAACGTCAACTCCATGGCGCAGAACCTCACCGGCCAGGTGCGCAACATCGCCGAGGTGACCACCGCCGTGGCTTCGGGCGACCTTTCGAAGAAGATCACCGTCGATGTCCGCGGCGAGATCCTTGAGCTGAAGGACACCATCAACACGATGGTGGACCAGCTGAACTCGTTTGCGTCCGAAGTGACGCGTGTGGCGCGCGAGGTCGGCACTGAGGGCAAGCTCGGCGGCCAGGCACAGGTGAAGGGCGTCGCCGGCACGTGGAAGGACCTGACTGACAACGTCAACTCGATGGCGCAGAACCTCACCGGGCAGGTGCGCAACATCGCCGAAGTTACCACCGCCGTGGCGCGGGGCGACTTGTCCAAGAAGATCACCGTCGACGTGAAGGGCGAGATTCTCGAGCTGAAGAACACCATCAACACGATGGTGGACCAGCTCAATTCCTTCGCTTCGGAAGTGACGCGCGTCGCCCGCGAGGTCGGCTCCGACGGCAAGCTCGGCGGCCAGGCGCATGTGGAAGGCGTCGGCGGCACGTGGAAGGACCTGACCGACAATGTGAATGCGATGGCAGGCAACCTGACCGGCCAGGTGCGCAACATCGCGGAAGTCACGACGGCGGTGGCGCGCGGCGACCTGTCGAAGAAGATCACCGTCGACGTGAAAGGCGAGATCGCGGAACTGAAGAACACCATCAACACGATGGTGGACCAGCTGAATTCCTTCGCCTCGGAGGTGACGCGCGTCGCCCGCGAGGTGGGTACCGAAGGCAAGCTCGGCGGCCAGGCGCAGGTGGAAGGCGTCGGCGGCACCTGGAAGGACCTGACCGACAACGTCAACGCGATGGCGGCGAACCTTACCGGCCAGGTGCGCAACATCGCCGAGGTGACCACGGCGGTGGCGCAGGGCGACCTTTCGAAGAAGATCACCGTCGATGTCCGCGGCGAGATCCTTGAGCTGAAGGACACCATCAACACGATGGTGGATCAGCTGAACTCCTTCGCCTCCGAAGTGACGCGCGTGGCGCGCGAGGTGGGCACCGAGGGCAAGCTCGGCGGCCAGGCGCAGGTGAAGGGCGTCGCCGGCACGTGGAAGGACCTGACTGACAACGTCAACTCGATGGCGCAGAACCTCACCGGGCAGGTGCGCAACATCGCCGAAGTTACCACCGCCGTGGCGCGCGGCGACTTGTCGAAGAAGATCACCGTCGACGTGAAGGGCGAGATCCTAGAGCTGAAATCGACCATCAACACCATGGTCGATCAGCTGAACTCCTTCGCCGGCGAGGTGACGCGCGTCGCCCGCGAAGTCGGTACGGAAGGCAAGCTCGGCGGGCAGGCGCAGGTCGGGGGCGTCGCCGGCACCTGGAAGGACCTGACCGACAACGTCAATTTGATGGCGACGAATCTCACCAACCAGGTGCGCAACATCGCCGACGTGGTGACCGCGGTCGCCCAGGGCAATCTGAAGCGCAAGCTGACCGTCGACGCCAAGGGTGAGATCGCGGCGCTGGCCGACACCATCAACGGCATGATCGAGACGCTTGCGACCTTCGCCGACCAGGTGACCAATGTCGCGCGCGAGGTGGGCATCGAGGGCAAGCTGGGAGGACAGGCGCGCGTGCCGGGCGCGGCGGGTCTCTGGCGCGACCTGACCGACAACGTGAACCAGCTGGCGGCCAACCTGACCACGCAGGTGCGCGCCATCGCGGAAGTGTCCACCGCCGTGACCAAGGGCGACCTGACCCGCTCCATCTCCGTGGAGGCTTCGGGCGAGGTCGCGGCGCTCAAGGACAACATCAACGAGATGATCCGCAACCTCAAGGATCAGACGCTGAAGAATGCGGAGCAGGACTGGCTGAAGACCAACCTGGCCCGCTTCTCGCGCATGCTGCAGGGTGAGCGCGACCTGTCGACCGTTTCGCGTCTGATCATGTCCGAGCTCGCGCCGCTGGTGAACGCGCAATATGGCGTGTTCTACGTGACCAACCGCGAGGAGGAGCAGTTCTATCTGGAACTCGCCGCTTCGTACGGCGCTGAAAGCAGCGCAACGATCCGCCAGCGGATCGAGGCGCGCGAGGGATTGATCGGACAGGCCGCCGCCGACAAGCGCGTCATCGTGCTGAACAATGTGCCGCCGGATTTCGTCCGCATCAGCTCCGGTCTCGGCGAAGCCCGTCCGGCGAGCGTCATCATCCTGCCGGCTCTGTTCGAGGACGATGTGCGGGCGGTGATCGAACTCGCTTCCTTCGGCGAATTCAGCGATACGCACCAGTCCTTCCTGAACCAGCTGATGGAGTCGGTCGGCATCGTCCTCAACACGATCGCCGCCACGATGCGCACCGAAGGCCTGCTCAAGCAGTCGCAACTGCTCACCGCCGAGTTGCAGGCGCGGCAGACCGAACTGACCAAGAAGCAGGAGGAACTGCACGCCACCAACGAGGAGCTGCAGGAAAAGGCGCAGCTGCTCGAGAACGAGAAGAAGCAGGTCGAGAATAAGAATCTCGAAATCGAAATGGCGCGCCGGGCGCTCGAGGAGAAGGCGGAGCAGCTTGCGCTTACCTCCAAGTACAAGTCCGAGTTCCTGGCCAATATGAGCCACGAGCTCAGGACCCCGCTCAATTCTCTGCTTATCCTCTCCAAGCTCCTGGCCGGCAATCAGCAGGGCAACCTCAACGAAAAGCAGGTGGAGTTCGCCCGGACGATCAATGCGGCCGGCACCGACCTGCTGAGCCTGATCAACGACATTCTCGACCTGTCGAAGATCGAATCCGGAACGGTGTCTGTCGACATCAATGAAATGCCGATGGCGCATTTGAAGCAGCACATGGAGCGGACCTTCCGTCAATTGGCTGCCGACAAGGGGCTGCGCTTCGCGATCCAGATCGATCCGCGCGTCCCGGAAACCATACGGACAGACGAGAAACGTCTTCAGCAGATCTGCCTCAATCTTCTGTCGAATGCCTTCAAGTTCACGTCAAAGGGCGAGGTCACGCTGCATGCCAGCGTTGTCACCCGCGGCACGCGCGACCGGGGAAACCGTCGCGGCCAGGCCCTGGCAATCGCTGTTACCGATACGGGCATCGGCATACCGGCGGAGAAGCAGAAGCTGATTTTCGAGGCTTTCCAGCAGGCGGACGGCACGACGAGCCGGAAATATGGCGGCACGGGCCTGGGCCTCTCGATCAGCCGCGAGATCGCCCGCATCCTGGGCGGCGAGCTCAGGGTGGAGAGCGAGCCGGGCAAGGGTTCCACCTTCACGCTCACCATTCCGCTGGATGGACCGCAGACGACGACAAGCGCGGCGGGCGGCGGCATCGGGCAGGCGCGGAACCTTGCGGCATCGGATGCGTCCGGCCTGGAGAAGGCGGTCGAATTCGCGGATGACCGCGATTCGATTTCGCCCGAGGACCGGGTGGTGCTGATCGTGGAGGACGATCCGACCTTCGGGCCTATCCTGCTCAAACTGGCGCAGAGCGCCGGTCTCAAGGGCATTCTCTCGCCCACAGGCGCCGGCACTGTCGCCCTGGCGCGGCGCTTCATGCCGGACGCGATCACGCTCGATCTCGGCCTGGCTGATATCGACGGATGGGTGCTGTTCGACCTGCTCCGGCACGATTCGAAGACGCGCCGGATCCCCATCCATGTGATCTCGGGCGACGCCGACCTGAAGGCGCTGGCGGAAAAGGGCGCGGCAAGCGTCTGGACCAAGCCTGTCGAACCCGAGGAGCTCAGCGGCATCTTCGCCGATATCCAGTCCCGCAAGCTGCGAATCCAGCGCAATGTGCTCGTTCTGGACAGCCATCCGGACCGTCGCCTCTCGATCGTCGAGGCCGTACGCGATGGCGTGACGTCGGTGACTGCATTGGCGGCGTTCCCGGCCAATTCGGAGGAAAACGAAATCGACAGGTACGATGCGGTAGTGATCGGGCTTGGCCGGTCGGCTGAAGAGAACCAGCAGACACTTGCCGGCTTCCATCCGACCTCCGCCAAGCTTCTGCTGTTCAACGAAGCCGGCGAGGCGGCCGACAAGGCGCTGGCGGCGCATCCGGAACTGCAATCCGCAAGAAGGGTGTCGAGCCAGTCCCAGATCGGGCAGGAATTGTCGGCGCTCTTCGAAACGTCGGACGAGGTCGCGGCGGCCGAGCAGGAAAGCTCGAACGCCGGCGATCTTGCCCGCGCGCGCGTCCTGATCGTCGACGACGATATCCGCAACATCTACTCGCTGACGAGCGTGCTCGAGACTTACGGCATAGAGGTGCTGCATGCCGAACGCGGTGAGGACGGCATCCATATCCTCGAACATGCCTCGGACGTAGATGTTGCATTGATCGACATCATGATGCCCGAGATGGACGGCTACGAGACGATGCGCGAGATAAGGCGTCGCGCCCAATTGAAGGAGCTGCCGCTTATCGCGGTCACGGCGAAGGCCATGAAGGGTGACCGCGCGAAGTGTCTGGAGGCCGGCGCTTCGGACTACATCGCGAAGCCGGTCGATCTGGATCTCCTGCTCGCCTTGCTTCGGGTCTGGGTTGGCCGCGCGCGTGCGCGCCGCTCCACTGGTGACGGTGATGCTCCCGTGTTGACGGTGGTCGCATGACGCGTCCAGCGGCGAGGCGTCTGCCCAGGTCGGCGAAGCCGGCCGCCGTGCCGGTCGCGGCGGCCAAGGCGGGCCGGGCGCGGATACTCGCGGTCGACGACGACCCGCGCAACCTGCTCGCCGTACGCGAAGTGCTCGACCCCGTGGGCGAAGTCGTTTGCGCCGCCTCCGGCGAAGAAGCATTGCGCTGCCTGCTGAAAGAGGATTTCGCGGTCATCCTGCTCGACGTTCTGATGCCGGGAATGGACGGATACGAAACCGCCAACCTTGTCCGGCAAAGGCAGCAGTCGAAGCGCACCCCGATCATCTTCCTGTCGGCCATCAACAAGGAAGACGCCCACATGCTGCGCGGCTATGACGCCGGCGCGGTGGACTATGTCTTCAAGCCGTTCGACACGCTGATCCTGCGTTCGAAGGTGGCGGTCTTCGTCGATCTCTACGAGAAGACCCGGGAAATACAGGAGAAGGCTGCGCGCGAACAGAGCCTGCTGGAAGCAACGCTCCAGGCGCAGGCCGCCAAGCTCGAGGCCGAGCAGGCGCTTCGGCGCAGCAAGGCGCGGCAGGAAGCGATATTGAAGTCATTGCCGGTGGTTTTCCATTCGCGTTCGACGGAGGAGCCTTTCGAGCCGCTTTTCGTGAGCGATAGCGTTGAAGCGCTTACCGGCTTCCCGCCGGAGCGCTTTCTCTCCGAACCGGGTTTCGGACTGAGCAGGGTACATCCCGAGGATCGCGAGAAGGTCGCGGAGGCGCATCGCGACGCCGCCACGCAGGGCAGCTATAGTTGCGAATACCGCTGGCAGGCGGCGGACGGGAGTTGGAAGGTATTTTTGGACCAGGGGGTGATCGCCCCTTCGGACGGAGATCAGCAAGGAGCGCTTTTTGGGACGCTTCTCGATGTCACCGAAAGAAAGCAGCTCGAAGAGCAGCTCGCGCATTCCCGCAAAATGGAGACCATCGGGCAGCTGACCGGCGGGATGGCGCACGATTTCAATAACCTGCTCGCATCGATCCTGAGCGGATTGTCCTTGATCGAGAGGCAGGTTTCGATGCCGGACAACGCCCGTCAGGTACTCGAAATGACCCGCCACGCCGCAAAGCAGGGCGCGGATCTCATCAACCGAATGCTGGCCTTCTCACGGCGTCAGCAACTGAGGCCGGCGACCATTCCCCTGCCGGACCTTGCCGAAACACTGAAGAGATTGCTTGTGCCGGTGTTGGGCGGGCTGATCCGGCTGCAATGGAAAATTGAGCCGGACGTTGCGCCGGCGCACGCCGACAAGGCTCAACTCGAGCTCGCGATCATGAATCTCGTCCTCAATTCCAGAGATGCCATGCCGCAAGGAGGAACGGTGACGCTCGGGGCGCGCAACAGTCGACCGGCGGATGCGGCCTCCGTGGGCCTCGAACCCGGCGACTATGTGGTGATCAGCGTCGAGGACACAGGCGTCGGTATCGCCCCCGAACTGCTCGACAAGGTGGTCGAGCCGTTCTTCACGACCAAGGAAGTCGGGAAGGGCACGGGCCTCGGGCTCAGCACCGTCTATGGCTTTGCCCAACAATCGAAGGGCGCGCTGCGGATTCGCAGCCATGTGGGCCGCGGCACCTCCGTCGAGCTCTGGTTGCCGGCTTCGAAGGAGAGCGAGGAGCCGATTATGGCCAGCGTCTCTCCGAGGCTGCACGCGCCTCGCCTGCAAAGGGAGAAGCCGGCGCCCGAGATCCTGCTCGTCGATGACAGTGAAAATCTCAGGGAGATCACCGCCGCGACATTGCGCGAGCACGGCTTCCTGGTGAGTACCGCTGCGGGAGGAGCCGAGGCGCTCGCGCTCTTGGAGCGCGAGCCTGACCGCTTCGACCTCATCATCACCGACTTCGCCATGCCGCTGGTGTCCGGTCTGGACATAATCCGCTTCGCGCGCAGCCTGCGTTCGGACTGGCCGGCGATCATCATCAGCGGCTATGCGGACGCGGATGCGATGAAGGATCGCCCTGACGACGTCCCCTTGCTTGGCAAGCCATATCCGGACGAGGCGCTGATCGAGACCATATTGGAGCTGCTGGACCGCGACCGGCAGCGCGAGGTTGGCCAAGACGCCGGCTGACGAGTATCTCCGTCAGCGCTGGGCGCTCCTTCGGTTCTTCGCGATCACCGCGGCGATGATGATCGCAAAGGCCAGCAGGCGCAGCAGATACAAATTGCTTCTCTCCTCCAGCGGCACTTGTGAAAAGGCAAGCAGCGTCTGATTGACGGCAAGCAGGAGGAAAGCAGCGGCGAAGGCGGCGAAAAGCCAGTCGCGCGTCGACTTCCAGAAGCGCAGGAAGAACAGGCTCGAGACGAGAAATCCCATGGCGATCAGGCCGGACGCGAACTGGAACATGCCTATTCTGCCTCCCAGATGAGACCGATGAGCAGCGTTCCGACGGCCGCCAGCGAGGCGGCATTGCGCAACGGCTGAAGATCCGTGTCGGCCCAGACCACGATGTCCAGGATCACCGCCAGGCTGTTCAGCGACAGGAACGCAAAGCAGAGGCCGCTCCACAAGAGCAGCCGTGCGCCGCTTCGCCAGTAGCCTCTCAGCAGCAGCCACGTGCACAGGGCCGCGGCCAGGAGGCAGAGCACGTAAATCACGACAGGAAGCGCGCCCGACATGGCCTAACCCTTCATGATCTTGAACGCTTCGGCGAAGGTTCTGAGCTGGTCGGAGGAGTGACGCAGGATGATTCGGCGGATCGCGGCAGGCCTTACGCGGTAAGCTTCGGCCAACTTGCCGACGAGCTTGTCCTGATCGGGGGATGCGGGTGCGTAGCGCACGGAATCATCGGCATCGGTCACGACCAGCCCGCTGGCGAGCAATCTGTCGATGCTTTTACGGACGACCACGCGGCTCGACCGCAGATCGGCAACCAACTCATCGGCCGACCAGGTCCGCTGCGGTTGCTGGCGAAGCGTCAGCAGCAGTTCCAGCGACCACACGGAGTCCAAAGAATATTCGATGAATTCGATAAGGTTGTCGTCCATCCCGCACCGAGCGTTCGATTTGATGCCCCCTAACTCGGATCAGCAGGCAGTACAGTTCTAGGGTCGAGAAAGCCGTTCCGCAACACCGGGCGGCGGAAATGTTCCGCGATTCCGACGCGTCCAATCGCCGCCCGTGCCGCCGCGGCGGACGCCCCCTGAGCTGAATAGACCAGGCAAGCCGCCGCCGGCGGCAGGATGTATAAAATTGTACCCCGCGCCATAACCTGGATTTAAGCAAGAAAAGGATTGCCGCCCGACATTAACGACCCGGTTGGCCTCGCCATGCAATGGAAGACTTACGGGCAAACATAATCAGGGTGGCAGGCAATGATCGATCGAATTCGTGCGCTTCTCACTGGGAATCCGATGATCCCCATCGATTTCGAGAAGGTATCCGACAACGCCAATCTTTACGATGCGGGACTGACGTCCTTCGCTTCCGTCCAGTTGATGCTGGCGATCGAGGAAGAGTTCGACATCGAGTTTCCCGAGGAAAAGCTGACGCGGCGGACGTTTTCATCGATCGCCAATATCGCCGCGGCGGTCTCCGAACTGACGGCCGAGTCGGTCTGATCCGATGAATGTCGTGGGGAAGATCAGCGCCCCGCTGGCGTCGTCGCCCGCAGAGAGCGCAACCGACCGCATGGCGCGTGTTGCCGCCATTGCAGCCGAGGCGGTCGACGCCGTCGATCGGGAAGGGCGGTTTCCGCTGGAGACAGCGGAAGCGCTCAAGCGCGAACGCCTGCTCGGCGTCGCCATTCCGGTCGAATTGGGCGGCGAGGGGCTGACGACGGCGGCTGTCGCCGACCTGGTGGTCCAGCTCGCCCAGGCCTGCGGGTCGAGCGCGATGATCTATGCCATGCACCAGATCCAGGTGGCGAGCCTTGCCACGCATGGCCTGACGAGCGAATGGCACCGCGCCTTTATGCGGCGCGTGGCGGACGATCAGCTTCTCCTTGCCTCGGCGACCTCGGAAGCGGGGATCGGCGGCAATCTCCGGAATTCGATCTGCGCGGTCGAGGTGGCGGACGGGCGGTTCTCGCTTACCAAGGATGCGACGGTGATTTCCTATGGCGCCAATGCCGACGCGATCCTGGCCACCGCCCGCCGCGCGCCCGATGCCGCCCATTCCGACCAGGTCATGGTCGTCATACCAGCGGATGGAAACCGCTCGCTGGAGCGCAAATCCGGATGGGATACGCTCGGCATGCGCGGAACGTGTTCGGACGGCTTCCTCCTGACCGCGACGGGAGACACGGCGCAGATCTTCCCGAAGCCGTTTTCCGAGATCGCGGCCCAGTCGATGCTGGCGAGTTCGCATATCTATTGGGCGGCGACGTGGTTCGGCATCGCGGCCGACGCCTTCACGCGCGCCCAGGCCTTCGTGAAGGCAGCGGCGCGCAAGCAGCCGAACGTGACGCCGCCAGGCGCGTTGCGCCTGTCGGAGGCCGCCGCGAAACTGCAGGAGATGAAAGGGCATCTGGTCGCCGCGATCAACCGCTTCGACACGGCCCAGCGCGACGACGACGACCTTTCCTCGATGGGCTTCGCCGCCGAGATCAATGCGCTAAAGGTCGCGAGCAGCGAGAAGGCGGCGGATGTCGTCCGCATCGCCATGCTGATCACCGGCATCCTCGGCTACAAGAACGGCACGCCCTTCAGCGTCGGCCGGCATCTGCGCGACGTCACATCGGCGGCCGTGATGATCTCCAACGACCGCATTCTTTCCAATACCTCGACGCTGCTTCTGATGAGCCGCTTCGATACGTCTCTGTTTGACACTTCTCTGGGGGCTTGAGATGGACGCCAAGACATTCGACGCCAAGACCCTGCTCGACAATCTCTTCGACAACGGCATCTTGTTCGAATCCGGCGTCGACGGCCTTTATGGCCGCTCCGGCACGTTCGAGGAGGTCATCGAGCGCTTCGAGAAGATCGTTCTCAGGGTCGGCGGCCCGGACAAGGCGACGCGCATCCATTTTCCGCCCGGCATGGCGCGGGCGGCGCTGGAAAAGACCGGCTACATGAAGAGCTTTCCCCAGCTTGCCGGCTGCGTCCACTCCTTCATGGGCGACGAGCGCGACCATGCCCGCCTGCTCGGCATGATAGGGAGGGGCGAGGACTGGACGGAGATGCAGGAGGCGACCGAGGTCGCGATGACGCCGGCCGCCTGCTACCCGCTTTATCCGACGGTCGCCAGGCAGGGACCGGTGCCGGCGGAAGGCCTGCTCTACGAATTGTGCTCCTACTGCTTCCGGCATGAGCCGTCGAAGGATCCGGTGCGCATGCAGCTCTTCCGCCAGCGCGAATACATCAGGATCGGCACGGCGGAACAGGTGCGGGCCTTCCAGAAGAGCTGGATGGAGCGCGGCCGCCGGATCGTCGAGGAACTGGAGCTCCCCTGCGAGGTCGAGGTCGCCAACGACCCGTTCTTCGGACGCACGGGCAAGATGATGGCCAACAGCCAGCGCGACCAGGCGCTCAAATTCGAGCTTCTCATCCCGGTCACGAGCATCGAAAAGCCGACGGCCTGCCTCTCCTTCAACAACCATCAGGACCATTTCGGGCAGAGCTGGGACATCCGCTTTCCCGACGGGACCGCCTGTCATTCGGGCTGCGTCGGTTTCGGGCTGGAGCGCGTGGCGCTGGCGCTCTTCCGCCATCACGGACCCGATGTAGAGGCGTGGCCCGCCAAGGTCCGTCAGGCTCTTTGGGGCGAGTGACCATGCGGCAGGTCATTCGCGGGCTCGATCCCGCCAGCTATCGGCCGAGTTTCCTGCACGCCGCCGACCGACGTTGGCCGGAGACCAACTGCTACGTCGATCTTCTGATCGAAGTGCTGCATGCGTCCGGCAATGAGCCGGTCGCGGCGCTGGGCTTCACCGTGGCGCAGGACTTCGAGGGCGACCATTTCACCTTCTTCAAATTCCCGACCGCCGATCTGCAGCGGCTCTATGGCGTCGACATAGAGGAGCTGGCGGTCTTCGATCGGCTGGATGCGCGCGTCGTGACGCAGATCGGCCGCGGCCGGCTGCCGATGGTCGAGGTCGATGCCTTCTATCTGCCCGATACGCGCGGGGTGAGCTACCGGATCGCGCATTCCAAGTCCTCGATCGGCATCAACGCGCTCGATCCGGAGAAGCGGCGGATGGAATATTTCCACAATGCCGGCTACTTCATGCTGGAGGGTGAGGACTACGACGCGCTTTTTCCGGCGCAGGATGAAGCGAGCGGATTGCCGCTATTCCCTTATTCGGAATTCATGAAGTTCGGACGCAGCCCCGCCGCCGACAACCTCGTCGGGGTCTCGCGATGCCTGCTTGCGCACCATCTGGCTCGGCGGCCGAGGGAAAACCCCATCGCGGCCTATGCCGAAACCTTCGCCTGGCACGTGGAGGCGCTTGCCGACCGGCGGCCGGAATATTTCCATACCTACGCCTTCAACACGCTGCGTCAACTCGGCGCGAATTTCGAGCTGCTTTCGAGCTACATCGAATGGCTTGGCGGCCACGGCCTGCACGGGCTCGAGCGGGCGGCGGAAGCGGCCGGCGCGGTTTCGGAAGGGGCGAAGACCATGCAGTTCAAGTTGGCGCGCGCCATGGCGCGGCGCCGCTTCGACGGGCTCGCCGAGATGCTGGCTCCCATGGTCGCGGCCTACGACGTGGCGATGGATGTCCTCGACGCGAAAATCGCGCCAGAGCTGGCCTACAAGGCCGCCTGAACCTGCCGGTTTCGGGAGCGGGGAGATTTCACGTGCGCGAGGCACCTTCGATCGACGGAACGGTCGAGCCGCTGGAAAGCGGCTGGCGGCTTGCCGTCTCGCGGCCCGGCGCCTGGACGTCTCCCGGGGCCATCGATCCGGACGCCGAATGGCTCGATGCCGAATGTCCGGGCACCGCTGCCGGCGCGCTCGAAGCCTATGGGCGCTGGGATCGGTCCGCGCCGACTCCGCTCCACGACAAGGATATCTGGTACCAGCGCCGGCTCGACGCCGTCGGGGATGTACGCCTGGTTTTCGAAGGCCTGGCGACGATCGCCGAGGTGTATCTCGACGACCGTCTTCTTTTCAGGTCGACCTCCATGTTCGCGCCGCGCGAAGCGGCGGTCACGTTGCAAGGCGGCGAGACGCTTTCGATCGCCTTCAGAAGCCTTGACCGGCATCTCGACGGGCTGAAGGGTCCGCGGGCGCGCTGGAAGCCGCGCATGATCGACGACCAGCGCCTGCGCCTGGTGCGCACGACGCTGATCGGCCATATGCCGGGCTGGTGCCCCCGGATAGACATTGTCGGCCCCTGGCGGCCGGTTCTGCTGATCC
>JBQCFH010000514.1:0-4411 GCA_051959385.1 Rhizobiaceae bacterium
GGAGAAAAGCGCGCGGAACCCCGCGTCGTCGAGCGCCAGCAACTCGGCCAGGCGCGGCGCGCGCAAATCGTCGCGCGCGGAAAACTTCGCCTCGGCCGCTGTCCGCGCGAACTTGTTCCACGGGCAGACGGCGAGGCAGTCATCGCAGCCATAGATGCGGTTGCCCATCGCGGCGCGGAATTCGCGCGGGATCGGGCCCTTGTGCTCGATGGTGAGATAGGAGATGCAGCGCCGCGCATCGAGCCGATAGGGCGCGGGGAACGCGTTCGTCGGGCAGATGTCGAGGCAGGCGCGGCAGGTGCCGCAATGGTCGGATTCTGGCGCATCGGGCTCCAGCTCCGCGGTGGTGAAGATCGAGCCGAGGAAGAGCCAGGAGCCGAAATCGCGGCTGACAAGGTTGGTGTGCTTGCCCTGCCAGCCGATGCCGGCGGCGGCCGCCAGCGGCTTTTCCATCACCGGCGCGGTGTCGACGAAGACCTTGACGTCGGCGCCGCTCCTGGCCGCAAGCTTGCCGGCGATGATCTTGAGCTTGCCCTTGACCACGTCGTGGTAGTCGCGGTTCCGCGCATAGACGGAGATCGCGCCGCGGTCGCGCCGGGCAAGCACTTCCAGCGGGTCGCGGTCGGGCCCGTAATTCATGCCGAGCATGATGACGCTCGCCGCTGCCGGCCAGAGACGGCCGGGATCGCCGCGCCGCTCCGCCGTCTCCTCCATCCAGCCCATCGTGCCGTGGAAGCCCTCGGCGATGAACCGGGCGAGGCGCTCGGGCGCGACGCCGATCGCGTCCGGCCGCGTGACGCGGCAGACGTCGAAGCCGGCGCGCATCGCCTCGCCGGCAACGAAATCGCGCAGCCTTTCGGAGCCGGATTTTCCCCCGCGCTCCCTCTCAGAAATCGAGATCGGCATAGGTGGATACCGGCGAGAGGCCGCGCACCCGGTCCGAAAGCAACGGACGGAAGGACGGCCGCGACTTGACGCGGGAATACCAGTCCTTGGCGACGGGGAAGTCCCCCCAGTTCACCTCGCCCAGATAGTCGAGCACGGAAAGCGCGGCCGCCGCCGCCATGTCGGCATAGGTGATGCGGCCGCCGCCGAGCCAGTCGCGGGTGCCGGCAAGCCAGTTCGTGTATTTGAGGTGCTGGCGCACATTGCTGCGCGCGGCGCGGATCGCCGCAGAATCGGGCGAGCCGCCGCCCTGCCCGCTCGGCATGAGCGGTTTAAGCACCCGCTCGCGCACGAGATGCCGCGTCACCTCGCTCTCCATCTTGTCGAGGTACCAGTCGCACAGACGCCGGATCTCCGCACGCTGCATCGGATCCTCGGCGAAGAGCCGCTTGTCGCGCTTCAGCACGCCGCGCGTCTCGTCGAGATATTCGGCGATGACCCCGGCGCCGACGATCGGCACGTCCCCTTCGGCGAGCAGCACCGGCAGCGTTGCCGCCGGATTGAGCGACAGGAATTCCTTGCGCCTCATCCAGGGCTTCTCCTCGATCAGCGCCAGTTCCTCGCCGTACTCGGCGAAACAGAGCCGCACGAAACGGCAGGTGGCGAACATCGGATGATGAAAAAGCGTCAGCATGAGTGAGGGCTGGCTCTATAGCTTTTGATGATCGGGGCCGGTAAATCTCGGCGACCTGATTCCGGGTGATTCGGGCCCGTTCAAGGACCCCCGACCTATAGGGTCAGTTGGCCGTCGTTACAAGCAAACGGGTGCCTGCGCCGCCCTTCGGACCGGATAGCTCCATGGAACACCAGACGATCCTGCAGGCCCTGCTCCTCGGCATACTGGAGGGGCTGACCGAGTTCATCCCCGTCTCCTCGACAGGACACCTTCTGCTGGCCGGCCATTTCCTCGGCTTCGAATCCACCGGCAAGGCCTTCGAGATCCTGATCCAGCTCGGCGCCATCCTCGCCGTCGTTGCCGTTTATTTCCGCAAGCTGTGGCAGATGCTGATCGACCTGCCGCGCGACCGCATCACGCAGCATTTCGTAGTCGGGATCGTGCTCGCCTTCCTGCCGGCGGCGATCGTCGGGGTTCTGGCGCACGACTTCATAGAGACCGTCCTGTTCGAATCGCCGCGGCTCATCTGCATCATGCTCATCCTCGGCGGCATCGTCCTGCTCGCGGTCGACCGCATGCCGATGAAGCCGCGATACCACGACGTCGAGATCATGCCCTGGCTGGTCTATCTCGGCATCGGCGTCTTCCAGTGCCTGTCGCTGATCCCCGGCACCTCGCGCTCCGGCGCGACCATCGTCGGCGCGATGCTGCTCGGCACGGACAAGCGCACGGCCGCGGAGTTTTCCTTCTTCCTGGCCATGCCGACCATGTTCGGCGCCTTCGTGTTCGACATCTACGCCAACCGCAAGGTGCTCGGCGCGTCCGACGTGCCGATCATCGCCATCGGCTTCGTCTCCGCCTTCATCGTGGCGCTGATCGTCGTCCACTATTTGCTCGATTACGTATCGAAGCGCGGCTACTCGCTCTTCGGCTGGTGGCGCCTCATCGTGGGCGGGCTCGGCCTCGCGGCGCTGGCGCTCTGGGGGTAAGCCCCCTCAGGCAGTCAGGCCGCGCGTGAACTGGCCGGCGACCCGGTAGCGCCACAGATAGGTGGGCAGGATGGCGCCGACAGTCTCGCCGGCGATGCCGATCCCTTCCAGCGTGCGGCCTTCCTTCTTCGCCTCTTCGGACACGACATTGTCGATGCCGAGCTGGATCACCTGATCGCGGGTGAGGAGCGGCTTCGGCAGCATGCCGAGCACCGCGCCCTGCATCCGCGCGAGCGACCACGGCATGTTGACCAGCACGCGCCTGCGCTCGATGACGCGCAGCATCTCCTCCATGCATTGGCGGAAGGTCAGGATCTCCGGGCCGCCAAGCTCGTAGACCTTGCCGCCCTTGAGTTCGCCATCGACCGCGCGCGCCAGCGCCTCGGCCACGTCTCCGACATAGACCGGCTCGAAACGGGTATTGCCGCCGCCGATGAGCGGCAGGAAGGGCGAATAGCGCGCCATGCCGGCAAAGCGGTTGAAGAAATGATCCTCCGGCCCGAACACGATGGAGGGGCGGAAGATCACCGCATTCTTGACGGTCTCGCGGACGGCGCGCTCGCCTTCTGCCTTGCTGCGGGCATAGAGGGAGGGCGAGTTGGGGTTGGCGCCGAGCGCGGAGACATGGGTCAGCCCGGCGCCGGCTGCACGGGCCGCCTCGGCCACCGCGCGCGCGCCGAAGCCGTGCACCGCCTCAAAGCTCTGCCGCCCCGATGGATAGAGGATGCCGACGAGGTTGACGACGTGGTCGGCGCCTTCAACCGCGCGGTCCACCGACCAGCGGTAGCGCAGATTGGCCTGCATCGCCATGATCTGGCCGACATTGCCGAGCGGCTGCAGATGGCCCGCGAGGTCCGGACGGCGGACGGCGGCGCGGATGCGGTAACCGCGCTTCGCCAGCGCCCGCACCAGATGGCGGCCGATGAACCCGGAAGCGCCGAAAATGGTGACGAGCTTCGGTGTTTCGGTGATCTCGGTCATGTTGCAGTCGTCTCCGTTCAGCGGCCCGCCAACGCTCGGCCGATTGCGGGGTTTCTTAGTCCGATTTTAGCGAAAGGCAAAGGGTGGAATGCCGCGTCAGGACTATGACGTAGCGGCTGCAGCCGCATGCTTGCCCTGGCGTTCCAGCACCTCCTGCGCGGCGCCTGCGACCGCTTCCTGCTCTTCGGGCGTCAGGTCGCGATTGGTAAGCACCTCGACCTTGACGTTGCGCTGGGCGAAGTCGATGCCGTGCTTGGCGAATTCGTCGCGGAGCCTCTGATAGGCGTCGCGCCTGACAATCCATTGCGCGCCGCTCGGCCGCGTCATGAACTTGACGCCGATCACCATGTTGAACTCTTCCATGCGCCGCACGCCCTGGAATTTGAGCGGCTCGATGAAATGCGACCCGTAATCCGGGTTCTCGAGGAGTTCGGCGCTGACCTGCTTGACCAGCTTTTTCACAAGCCTGAGGTCGGTATCGAAGGGCACGCGGAATTCGAGCTTCAGGATGATCCAGTCGCGGCTGTAATTGGTCAGCGACTTCAGTTCGCCGAACGGGATCGTGTGAACCGCGCCGCGGTGGTGGCGGACGCGCAGCGAGCGGAGCGACATGCCCTCCACCGTGCCGCGCAGATTGCCCTCCTCGATATACTCGCCGATGCGGAAGGCGTCGTCGAGGAGGAAGAAGATGCCGGACACGATGTCCTTCACGAGCGTCTGCGCGCCGAAACCGATGGCAATGCCGACGACGCCGGCGCCGGCAAGCAGCGGCGCGATGTTGACGCCGAGCGAGGAGAGCACCGTCAGGGCGACGATGACCAGCACGGTTATCAGCAGGAACATGCGCAGGATCGGCAGGAGCGTCGCCATGCGCGCCTCG
>JBQCFH010000515.1:0-2713 GCA_051959385.1 Rhizobiaceae bacterium
GGCGATTACACGATGGACCATACGGCCTCGATCATCCTGCTCGACCGCAGCGGGGATTTCGCCGGCACCATCGCCTACGGTGAAAGCGAGAAGGCCGCGCTCGCCAAGCTGAAGCGCCTAGAGGCCGGCGCGTGAGGAACGGCAGGCCGGTCTGCTGCCCATGAGCCAGGTCAGATTGTCCTTTACCGCCGCCGGACCGGCGGCGCGGCGCGCCTATGCCGTGCTTGAGACGGCATTCGAGGATGAAGGCTATCCGCTCGGCATACTGGAGCTGGACGAGGCCGCGGACCTGCACGAGATAACGCTCTATGTCGATGGCGATGCCGGGCCCGCCCTGGCGCGTATGCGCGCGCTGCTGCAGGGCATCGTCGATCCTGTCGAGATCCGTCATGAGACGCTGCCCGATATCGACTGGGTCGCGCACTCGCTCGAGGGGCTGAAACCCGTCCGCGCCGGACGCTTTTTCGTGCATGGCCGGCATGACCGGAAAAAGCGCCGCCCGAACGACATCGGGATCGAGATCGAGGCCGGCCAGGCTTTCGGCACGGGCCATCACGGGACGACGGCGGGATGCCTGGAAATGATCGCGCGTGTCGCAGAGCGCGAAGGCCCGCAAAACGCACTCGACCTCGGCACGGGCTCGGCGGTCTTAGCCATCGGACTGGCAAAGCTTGCCCCCATCCCGGTGCTGGCTACCGACATCGACCCCATTGCGACCCGTGTAGCGGAAGCGAACGTGCGGCTGAACGGCATGCAGGCGCACGTCGAAACTCGCACGGCGACCGGCTTTCAGCACCCGGTCTTCGCCCGGAAGGGACCGTTCGACCTGATCGTCGCCAACATATTGGCGCGGCCGCTGATGCGCCTGGCGCCCCACATGGCCCGGCATCTGGCGCCTGGCGGCTCGCTCATCCTGTCCGGCATCCTCGACAGGCAGCGCCGCGCCGTGCTGGCCGCCTATGCCAACCAGCGCTTCCGTCACATCGCCACGCTGCACCGCGAGGGCTGGGTGACGCTCCATTTGAAACGTCACTGAATGCGAAGAAGGCGGCTCAAGGAGCCGCCCTCTAGAGATTGCCGAAATTCCTGCGGCTAAAGGAAGAACGCGCCGCCGCTGTTGCGCTTCAGCGCCTCGCGCGAATAGCCGTGCGCCTTCAGCGTCTCGTCATCGAGCCTGAGCAGCGCGTCATTGGCATAGCGTTCGGCCTGCGCCATCCGGGCTTGGACCACAGCGTCAATGGCGCTCTGGAAAAAGCCCCGCCTTGCCGATCTTGCTGTCATCTCACTCTCCTGTGGTAACGGATCGTCCTCGACGGAAGAAAGGTAAGATTTACTGGCCTATCTTGCCATCGCGGCTTGTGCATTGCACCTATTCGCTTTTGCAGGCGTGAGGGCGTCCGGAGGCGGTTCCCGAGTTGAAACCGCCGACCGGCCCGTTTACCGTCCGCCGCCCATAGGCCCGTTGCGAAGAGTCCGAATGTTCCAGTCCTACGATGTCAAATCCGACCCTTCACAGGGCTCCGAACGCGTTGCGCGGCTGCGCCGGCGGCTTGAAACGGAAGGCCTGGCCGGGTTCCTCGTGCCGCGCGCGGACGAGCACCAGGGCGAATATGTCGCCGCCTCTTCGGAGCGGCTCTCCTGGCTGACGGGCTTCACCGGCTCTGCCGGCATGGCCCTGATCCTCAGGCGCAAGGCGTATCTGTTCGTGGACGGCCGCTACACGCTGCAGGCGCGCAACCAGGTCGATCTTGCCGCCTTTTCGATCGAGAGCCTGATCGACAACCCGCCCGACAAATGGCTGGCGGCCAACCTTGCCAAGGGCGACCGCATCGGCTTCGACCCCTGGCTGCACACGATCGGCGAGGCAAGGAAACTGCGCGCGGCGGCAGCCGAACGCGGCGGCGAACTGGTCGCGGTCGCAAGCAACCCGGTGGACGCGATCTGGTCCGACCGGCCCGGTCCGCCCCTGGAGCCGGTCGACATCCAGCCCGAGGCGTATGCCGGCAGGCTTGCCAAGGAAAAGCTGGCCGACATGGCGGAGGCGGTCGCCAGGGGCGGCGCCACGCATGCGATACTGACCGATCCGTCCTCGCTCGCCTGGGCCTTCAACATTCGCGGTCACGACGTGCCGCACACGCCGCTGGCGCTCGGCTTTGCCATTCTCGCGGCCGATGGCGGCCATAAGCTTTTCCTGGATGGGCGCAAGCTCCCGATCAAGGTGAAGGCATACCTTACGCAACTCGCGGACCTCTTCGAGCCGGCGGCGCTCGAGAACGAGTTCATCCGTCTGGCGAAATCCGGCGCGGCGGTCGGCCTCGACCCGGCGCTTGCGGCCGAGAAGCTGCGCCTCCTCGTGGAGGACAATGGCGGCAAAGTCGTGCGCCTTGCCGACCCGGCGCGACTGCCGCGCGCGGTCAAGAACGCCGCCGAAATCGCCGGCGCCCGCGCCGCGCAACGTCGCGACGGCGCCGCGGTCAGCAAGTTCCTCGCCTGGCTCGACCGTCAGGAGCCGGGTTCGATCGACGAGATCGCCGCCGCGCGGAGCCTTGAGGAGTTCCGCCGATCGACAGGACAGGAATTGCAGATGCCGCTCCGCGACATCTCCTTCGACACGATCTCCGGAGCGGGGCCGAACGGCGCCATCATCCACTACCGTGTGACCACGAAGACGACCCGCAAGCTCGCGGCGGGCGAGCTTTATCTGGTCGATTCG
>JBQCFH010000516.1:0-2514 GCA_051959385.1 Rhizobiaceae bacterium
CTCGTCGCCGGGGGTGAATTTGGTAGTGACCGCAGGCATCACGCCAGACCACATTGCTCTATCTCCTCTGATATATCTGTGATATATCTCCTCTCGTTGGCGAGTGTCAAGCGACCTGGGGAGTGCGTGTGAGAACAGAGCAGAATACGGCTTTCGAACCGACAGCGTTGCGGGCTTACCGCGCGCTCGAGCAGATGATCGTGACGCTCGAACTGGCGCCCGGCAGCATCACGACCGAAGGCGCATTGATCGAACGGCTCGGCCTCGGCCGCACGCCCGTCAGGGAGGCGGTCCAGCGCCTGGCCTGGGAAGGCCTCCTCGAAATCCGGCCGCGCGCCGGCCTGGCCGTCGCGCCCCTGCACGCGGGAGACTGGCTGAAGGTTCTGGACGCAAGGCGCGGCGTCGAGGCGGTGCTGGCCCGCTCGGCGGCTCGCTTCGTCAGCCGCGAAACCGCGGCGCGTTTCCAGGCGGCGGCGCTCGCCATGCAGGGGGCCGTCGAGAAGGACGACGTAATCGCCTATCTCGAAGCCGACAAGGCGCTCGACGAGGCCATGGCGGCGGCGGCCGACAACATATATGCCGCCCGAACGGCTGCGCCGCTCCAGACGCACAGCCGCCGGTTCTGGTTTCGCTATCGGGCGGATGCGTCGCTGCCGGAATCGGCGGGGCACCATGTCGGCATCATCCGGGCGATCCTCGACCGGGACGAAGATGCCGCAGGCAGCGAGGCCGAACGTCTCATCGCTCTGCTGCGCGCTTACGCGGATACCGCCGCACGACGCTGAGCCTGGCTTGCTTTTATGTAAGCTTATGCTTACAGAAAACCATGTCCGCTGCCGATCCCTTCCATGCCATCGGCGACGCCATGAGGCGCCGCATCCTCGAGGAACTCCGGCGCGCCCCGAGGACCGTCAACGAACTGGCGTCGGAACTGCCGGTATCGCGCCCGGCGGTTTCCCAGCATCTGAAAGTCCTGCTCGACGCCGGACTGATTACCGTCCGGCCATCGGGCACGAAGCGCATCTACGCAATAAACAACAAGGGATTTACCCGCCTGAACGTCTGGCTCGATCAGTTCTGGTCGGGTTGAGGATGGTCGGGATTGACCGCGCAAAAGCTACTTCCGGCCGATGGCAGCCGGGGCCACCACCGGCTATAAATTTCAACTTTTTCGGCGTTGGGCCGTCTAGTGCCGCGTCTGTGATTTCAGCTTTTCGATTTGGTCCTTCAGCGCCAGCTTTCGTCTCTTGAGGGCGGATATTTCAAGATCGTCGGTCGAGGGATGGGTTAGGGCTTCATCAATTTCACGTTCGATATCGCCGTGTTTTCTCTGCAATTCCTCAAGATGGGAAGCGAGAGCCATGATTGTTCTCCTATTCCGGTTTCCTCGTCGGCCCGACACATCGATGCCCGCCGCCGGACATTGGATGTGACGGCCAAATGACAGTGTGCCACCGGAATGTGGCGAAGTCGAATGCACAGTGGTAGGATTTTCGAGAAATTCAAAACGTGCTATGGCTGGTGCTGGAGCGCGTTGCGTCGCCGGCCCCACCGGGATGGCGCTTCGGACCGCGCGGAGACTCAGAATAGATGTCCGAACAGGAACAGGCCGGAATTCGCCTTGAATTCGCGCGCTTGAAGCAGGAACACGCCGACTTCGACGCCGCCATCGACGCCATGATCGCCATGGGCTGCGACGCCCTGCAGATCCAGCGCATGAAGAAGAAGAAGCTGGCGATCAAGGACCGGCTGAAGGATCTCGAGGACAAGGTTATCCCCGATATCATCGCTTGAGCGCCATCCCGGATATCGACCCGGTGAAGCGCGCTTAGTCTCCAATGCCGCCCGAGCCATGGCGGAATCACATGCCGCCCCTTTCTTGCGGCTTTTCCGCATTTCCTCTATGCGGCGGTCTCTGCAACCGTAGAGACAAAAGATGCCGCGCGCCGATGTCGCCATCATCATGGGCAGCCAGTCCGACTGGCCGACCATGCGCCACGCCGCCGAAACACTTCAGGCGCTCGGCATCGGCTTCGACAAGCGCATCGTCTCCGCGCACCGGACACCGGAAAGGCTCTATGAATTCGCGCGCGGCGCGAAGGACGCCGGCTTCAAGGTGATCATCGCCGGCGCCGGCGGCGCGGCCCACCTGCCCGGCATGACGGCGTCGCTAACACCCTTGCCGGTTTTCGGTGTTCCGATCGAATCGAAAGCGCTTTCGGGGCAGGATTCGCTTCTCTCCATCGTGCAGATGCCGGCCGGCATCCCGGTCGGAACGCTGGCAATCGGCCGCTCGGGCGCGGTCAACGCCGCGCTGCTCGCCGCGGCGGTGCTCGCGCTCTCCGATCCGGCGCTCGCCGGGCGGCTCGAGGCCTATCGCGCCCGCCAGACCGAAGCCGTCGCCGACGCCCCGGTTGACGAGGCATGAGCGAACCGCTCGCCCCCGGCGCCACGATCGGCATCATCGGCGGCGGCCAGCTCGGCCGCATGCTCGCCATCGCCGCCGCCCGGCTC
>JBQCFH010000517.1:0-6077 GCA_051959385.1 Rhizobiaceae bacterium
TGAAGCTGCACCAGTTCCTGCCGGCGCAGGCCAACGTGCCGAAATACGTGCTCGACGTCTGGGCCGACAATGTCGAGAAATCCTCCGGCGGCCGCATCAAGGTCGATCGCTATCCCTCCATGCAGCTCGGCGGCAAGCCGCCGGAACTGATGGATCAGGCGATCGACGGCACGGTCGACATCATCTGGACCGTGGTCGGCTACACGCCGGGCCGTTTCCCGCGTCCCGAGGTGTTCGAACTCCCCTTCATGATGACCAATGCCGAGGCGACCTCGCGCGCCTATTGGGACCTGTTCCAGAGCGACATGAAGGACCAGGATTTCAGGAACGTGCATATCCTGGCCACCTGGGTGCACGGGCCGGGCGTCATCCACACGCACGATCCCGTCAACAAGCTCGAGGACATGAAGGGCAAGAAGCTGCGCGCGCCGACCCGCGTCATCACCGGCATGCTCGAGCAGCTCGGCTCGACCGCCGTCGGCATGCCGGTGCCTGCCATCACCGAGGCGCTGTCCAAGG
Source organism: Rhizobiaceae bacterium (assembly GCA_051959385.1). Lineage (GTDB taxonomy): Bacteria > Pseudomonadota > Alphaproteobacteria > Rhizobiales > Rhizobiaceae > Mesorhizobium_L. The sequence continues at coordinate 520 of JBQCFH010000517.1, forward strand.
GCGTCATCGACGGCTGCGTCATCCCGTGGGAAGTCACCGACGCGCTGAAGGTCCCGGAACTCGTGCACAACCACACCGAATTCCACGGCGATCGCGCGCTCTACACCACTTCCTTCGTGCTCGCGATGAACAAGGCCAGGTATGAAAGCCTCGCTCCGGACCTGAAGAAGGCCATCGACGACAATTCCGGCGCCGATTTCTCCGCCTTCGCCGGCAAGACCCAGGCCTATTGGGACGGGCCGTCGCGCGACAAGGCGGTCAAGCTCGGCAACAACATCATCGGGCTCGACCAGGCGGAGGTCGACCGCTGGAAGAAGGCGGCCGAGCCCACCTATGCCAAATGGGTCGAGGAGATGAAGGGAAAGGGCGTCGACGGCCAGGCGCTGATCGACAAGGCCCGGTCGCTCATAGAGAAGTACACCAAGGCATAAAGGGAGCAAAGCGGCGAAGCCGCTGCGCCTTCCCTGCCCTGGGGGCGGCTATGGAGATATTGCCCCTCACCGGCCCGAGGACAGGCTCCGCGAGCCGGTGAGGGGGTGCTTTGGATGATGTTTTTCCCTCTCCTTGGAGGGGAGGGTCCCGCCGAAAGGGCGCAGGAGAGGGACGGATGGACCTGAAGCAGATCGTCGGCTGGCTCGCCCGCGCGCTTGCGATACTGGGCGGCGCCGTTCTTGTCGCCATCACGGTGCTGACGATGGCGAGCATTCTCGGTCGCGCCGTCGTCACGGTGGCCTATTCGCACACGCCCGACTATCTCGCCTTTCTCGACCTTCCGCTCGGCTGGCTGCGCGCCGGCGCCAGGGCGCTGGCGAGCCACGGCATCGGGCCCGTGCCGGGCGATTACGAGATGGTGCAGGACGGCACCGGCTTTGCCATCTTCGCCTTCCTGCCATGGTGCCAGTTGAATCGCGGCCACGCCACGGTGGACGTCTTCACCTCCTTCCTGCCGGATTGGACGAACCGCTGGATCGACCTCGTGAGCGAGCTTCTGATGACCATCGTCATCGTCCTCATCGCGTGGCGTCTCGGCGTCGGCGCGATGGACAAGATGCGCTACGGCGAGACGACCTTCATCCTGCAGTATCCGGTCTGGTGGGGCTACGCTTTTGCCATGGTCGGGGCCGTCGTGGCGGTCGTCGTCTCGCTCTACATGCTGGCCGTGCGCGTCGGCGAGGTCGTGACCGGCAGGCCCGCTTTCCCGCCCACGCAGGGGGGCATGCATTGACCAGTCTCGAAATCGGGCTCGCCTCGTTCCCGGTCCTGTTGTTCCTGATCTTCGCGCGCATCCCGATCGGGCTCGCGATGCTGCTTTGCGGCCTCGGCGGCATGTGGATCGTGACCGGCACTCCGCTGCCGATCCTCTCCAAGCTCAAGTCCGAGACCTATACGACCTTTTCCGACTATTCGCTGTCGATCGTGCCGCTCTTCCTGCTGATGGGGCAGTTCGCTTCCCTCGGCGGCATGTCGCGCTCGCTCTTCAAGTCGGCGGAGAAATGGCTCGGCCACCGGCGCGGCGGCGTCGCCATGTCGGCGGTCGGCGCCTGTGCCGGCTTCGGCGCGATCTGCGGCTCGTCGCTGGCGACCGCCGCCACCATGGCGCAGGTGGCGCTGCCCGAACTGCGCCGCTACGGCTATTCCGAGTCGCTGGCGACCGGCACGCTCGCCGCCGGCGGCACGCTCGGCATCCTGATTCCGCCGTCCGTCGTGCTGGTCATCTACGCGATCCTCGCCGAGCAGAATATCGCCAAGCTCTTCCTCGCCGCCGTCGTGCCTGGCGTGCTTGCCGCGATCGGCTACATGATCGCGATCTCCATCTACGTCCGTCTTCACCCCAAGGAGGCCGGCACGCGTCCGCCGGCTCCTTATGCCGAGCGCTTCCGCGCGCTGGTTGATGTCTGGCCGGTGCTGCTGGTGTTCCTCGCCGTCGTCGGCGGCATCTATCTCGGCTGGTTCACGCCGACTGAGGGTGCGGCCGTCGGCGCCGCCGGCACCGGCATCATCGCCTGGGCGAATGGCGGGCTTACGCGGCGCTCCATGGCCGAGGCCATCCTCGGCACGGCAAGCGCCAGCGCCATGATCTTCTTCATCGTCTTCGGCGCCAGCTTCTACAATTCCTTCCTGGCGCTATCGCAGCTGCCGCAGGTGGCCGCCGCCTATATAGCCGGCTCCGGCTACAGCCCGTGGCTCGTCTTGACGGCGATCCTGCTTCTGTACCTGGCGCTCGGCTGCGTCATGGATTCGCTGTCCATGATCCTGCTGACGATCCCGATCTTCTATCCGATCATCATCGAACTCGATTTCGGCCTGCCGAGGGAAGAACTGGCGATCTGGTTCGGCATACTGGCGCTGATCGTGGTCGAGGTCGGCCTCATCACGCCGCCGGTCGGCATGAACCTCTTCGTCATCAACTCGATGGCGAAATCGCCGATCTCGGCGACCTATCGCGGTGTCATCCCCTTCGTCAGCAGCTATATCATCCGCACGGCGATCCTGACCATCTGCCCGACGATCTCGCTGTTTCTGATCCGGTGGATGTATTGAGGCAGCGCCCACCCTCCCCCTTGTGGGGAGGGTCGGCCGGCGGAGCCGGTCGGGGTGGGGGTGCCAACGGCAAATTTCGACAGAAAGCAAGGCGAGTACCCGGACCCCCAACCCGCTCACTGCGTTCGCGACCCTCCCCACAAGGGGGAGGGTGGGCGTTCCTCTCACCCCTTCATCTGCCGCACGAGCCCGAACAGATTCGTGCAGCGGCCGCCGGAGCGGCAATAGGCAAGCACCGGCGTTTCCGCTGCGTCCAGCGCCGCTTTCATGTCGCGGACATTGTCGGCCGTGATGGCGCCGGAAACGACGGGGATGTAGACGAATTTCAGCCCCGCGATCTCCGCCGCCTTGCGGATATTGTCATGCGGCACAGCGCCGTCCTCGCTGTCCGGCCGGTTGGAGATGAGCGTCCTATAGCCGGCGTCGGCGATCGTCTTCACGTCGTCCGCGGTGATCTGTCCGGTGACGGAGAAGCCGTCGGCGATCGGGCGAATTTCCATGGCGTTGGCTCCTGATGCGGTGCGTTGTTTCCGCAATGGTGTAGCCGCAAGTCGGGCCGAATCAAAGCCCGTTGAGCGGCACCTTCAGCGCCGGCCTGCCGCTCTGGTCCGTCGGCAGATGCCCGGCGCGCATGTTCACCTGCAGCGAGGGGATGATCAGCTTTGGCATCGAAAGCGTCTTGTCGCGCGCCTCGCGCACCTTGACGAATTCGTCCTCGCTCACCCCGTCATGGACATGGATGTTGTGCCTGCGCTCCTCGGCCACGGTGGTTTCCCACTTGATGTCGCGGCCGTTCGGCCCGTAATCGTGGCACATGAAAAGCCGCGTCTCGGGCGGCAGCGACAGCACGCGCCGGATCGAGCGATAGAGCGTGCGCGCGTCCCCGCCGGGGAAATCGGCGCGCGCCGAGCCGCCGTCCGGCATGAAGAGCGTGTCGCCGACGAAGGCCGCATCGCCGATCAAATGCGTCATGCAGGCCGGGGTGTGGCCCGGCGTCTCGATCGCATGGGCCGTCATCGTGCCGATCGTATAGCTGTCGCCATCGGCGAACAGCCGGTCGAACTGCGACCCGTCGCGCTGGAATTCGGTGCCCTCGTTGAAGATCTTGCCGAACGTGTCCTGCACGATGCGGATCTTCTCGCCGATCCCCATCCTGCCGCCGAGCTTCTGCTGGATGTAGGGCGCCGCCGAAAGGTGGTCGGCATGCGCATGCGTCTCGATGATCCATTGGAGCTCCAGCCCGCGATCCCGGATGTGCCCGATGATGCGATCGGCGTTGACATAGGCGATCCGGCCTGCCGCGTAGTCGATGTCCATGACGGAATCGATCACCGCGCAGGCCGGGGAATTCGGGTCCTTGACGACATAGGAGATCGTGTTGGTCTCCTTGTCGAAGAAGGCCGTGACCTCGGGCTTGACCGAAAGGTCCGGCGCAAAGGGGATCGGATCGGTCATGGCGGCGCCTCGCAACCGTGAGGCCGATATTTTATGGCGGATGCGGACGCGACGCCACCCTCCCCCTTGTGGGGAGGGTCGGCCGGCGGAGCCTGCCGGGGTGGGGGTAAAGAACCGTAGTGACGCCACGACCGGACGGGCTTGCTCGTGTATCACCCCACCCGCTGCAACGCAGCGAGCCTCCCACAAAGGGGAGGGTAAGTGCTCATCCCGCGAACAATCCGCCCATCCCGGCCAGCTTGCCGAGATGATAGGAGCTGTCGCCGAAGATGAGATCGATCATGGTCATGCGCTTGAAATAATGCCCGACGGCATATTCCATCGTCATGCCGACGCCGCCATGGATCTGCACGGCGTTCTGGCCGACCAGCGTGCCGCCGCGCCCGATCTCGGCCTTGGCCGCATGCATGGCGCGCGCCCGCTCTTCCGCATCCTCGCTGTCGGCCATCATCGTGGCGAAATAGGTGATGGAGCGCGCCTGCTCGATCGCCACGAACATGTCGACGGCCTTGTGCTGCAGCACCTGGAACGAGCCGATCGGCACGCCGAACTGCTTCCTGACCTTCATGTAGTCGACGGTAAGCGCGTGCATGGCCGACATCACGCCGACCGCCTCGGCCGAGAGCGCGGCAATACCCTGGTCGATGACTTGGGCGACGAGCGGCAGCCCGTTTTCCGGATCGCCGAAAACGGCTTCCGCCGGCACGGCGACGTTCTCCAGCGTCACCTCGGCCGCACGCTGCCCGTCCTGCATGGGATAGCCGCGCCGCGACACGCCCTCAGCCTGCGCATCCACCAGGAAAACGCCGATGCCCTTCTCGTCGCCGTCGCCGCCGGCGGTACGCGCCGTGACGATCAGCCTGTCGGCGCTGTCGCCGCCGATGACGACGCCCTTGGCGCCGGAAAGCCGCCAGCCCGTGCCGTCCTTTCTTGCCCTCGTCTCGACCCGGTTGAGGTCGTAGCGCGAATGCCGCTCCGTGTGCGCGAAGGCGAGCTTCAGCGAACCTTCCGCTACCTGCGGCGCAAGCTCGGTCCTCAATGCATCATTGCCGCCGAGGCGCAGGAAGCCGCCGCCGAGCACGACGGTCGGAAAGTATGGCTCCAGCGCCAGCGCGCCGCCGAGCGCCTCCATGACGATCATGGTCTCGACCGGCCCGCCGCCGATGCCGCCGTCTTCCTCCGCGAAGGGCAGCGCCATCAGCCCCATCTCGGCATACTTGCCCCACATCTCGGCGCTCCAGCCTTCCGGCGCGGCCATGTGCTTCCGGCGCTGCTCGAAGCCGTAATTGTCGGCAAGGAGCCTGGCGAGCGAATCCTTCAGGATCGATTGTTCTTCGGAGAGTTCGAAATCCATGTCGTTTCCGTATCCTCGCATCCATTGGAGCGCTATTCCTTCGCCCCCCCGCTGGGCGGGGCGGGCGCGGCCTGGGGGGCGGTGATTTCTCCCCCTTTTGGGGTTTTTTGGCCGGCTGGCGAGAGGGGGGGGGAAAAGGGCGCCACGCTAAAATCCCAGCAGCTCCTTGGCGATGTTGGTGTTCTGGTTCTCGTTCGTGACGCCATAG